>NZ_VPAQ01000006.1:0-150573 GCF_013419135.1 Acinetobacter sp. YH12100
CTATTAGCGCAAGGTCCGAAGATCCCCTGCTTTCTCCCGTAGGACGTATGCGGTATTAGCATCCCTTTCGAGATGTTGTCCCCCACTAATAGGCAGATTCCTAAGCATTACTCACCCGTCCGCCGCTGAATCCAGTAGCAAGCTACTTTCATCCGCTCGACTTGCATGTGTTAAGCCTGCCGCCAGCGTTCAATCTGAGCCATGATCAAACTCTTCAGTTTAAAATCAGTAGTGCCTAAAGGACACCAATCTTGGCTCATCAATTTTCTGACAAATATTTCTCAAATAAACTTCGAGTAATTTCTACCATCAATCAATGAAAATAATTTCGATCAATCAACCAGTAAAAATCCACACAAGTTGTTCTTCATAATCTCTTAATGATCTTCTTGCTCTTCGTCAGAAACAAGCTACCAGGCAACTCACACAATAACCTAACTCAATCAGCTAAGTTCGTTTTGCTGTATCGCCTTGATGCAGCGTATTCTATACACTTTAGAAACAAGCGCAAGGGCTTTTCTCAAAAAGATTCAAAAAAGTGACTTGTACGTTTATTTTTTAATCTAAAATGTTATTTTTAGCCTTTTCTGAGAGATTTTCCAGATTTTTTGCATTAAAAGTATAACCAAATATAAATCTCTGCACTCTACCTATTAAAAAAGCATCAATACCATTTGATCCTTCATACTTTATCTTTTAATTCGTCTGTTCAGCCAACCAAGTCATAAATTTTTGACGTTCAGCTTTGGAGGCCTTTTGCCATAATTGAATGAGTTGTTGATCATTCTGCCCGACGAATTGAGTTTGAGGAGTGGCGACCGTAGCTACACTAGCTGCCTGAGCATATACAGGTGCTGGTTGATTAAGTGATGTTGCTGACTTGCTACTCATCTCGACTGTTTTGGTCAATACATTATTTGCAAACCATGTTCTCGCTGTATCTTTAGCGCCCGCTTGCTGAACAAGCAGCTGATTTTTTGCATCATATAAGCCAATGATGGGCTGATCCTGGTACTTTTTAGCTTCGTCAAAATTCTGAGGTGCATTAATTAACGCTAAACGATAGGTTTCACCATCTTTAAGCTCTGGAGTTTTTACAGTAAGCACTCCCGACTTTAAAATGTCATGTGAATTATCAGAGTGCTGAAAAAACTCATTATAGCGGACGCTGATATTATTCATTCCAGCATCCAGTTTATAAGTTGAATTAGAACGTAATAGACTTGATTTTATTTCCTGATTATTTACCGCAACGATCTTAATTTCTTCAGGTACTGTAATAGTCACCGCTGAAAAAACCGAGGTACTAAACAACAGTGCCGCTACAGTTGCCGCAATACGAAAATCCATATCATCTACTCATTTCAAGTTAATTATTAAAGTTGAGCTGCACTATGCCGCGTCGAAATGACAATTTTATGACAAAAACTTCTCTTATTTCACCTGAACTTTTAGCATTTATTTGACTGGCAATTTTAAATTATCTGCTATTAGCCAGTACAAATAAAAAAAGAAGCACAAAAGCACTTCTTTTTAGCTGAAACCCGATTTATGCAAAGGTTTTAAAACGCTCCGCATCATCCATAAAGGTTTTTTCGCCTGCAGGTGCTTCAATAGAACCAAAGACCAATTGCGCGCGAAGCTTCCAGTGCGATGGGACTTCAAAAGTTTGTGCAACTTCTTCATCAATAATTGGATTGTAATGCTGCAACGAGGCACCGATATTTTTCTCTGCCAAAGCTGTCCAGGTTGCAAACTGCGCAATGGCTGAAGAATGCTCTGACCAGACCGGGAAGTTATCGGCATAGAGTGCAAACTGTTCTTGCATCGATTTCACCACATTCTGGTCTTCATAAAACAATGCGGTGCCATAACCTGCTGCAAAACCATTAATTTTATTATTGGTTGCTTCAAATGCATCTGTCGAAACAAGATCACGCAAGGTTTCACGCACAATATGCCAGAAAGTATCATGTGATTGACCAAATAAAATTACCACACGAGAAGTTTGCGAGTTAAAAGATGATGGGCTGTGTTTAACTGCATCTTTAATGAGATTTTCAATTTCAGCCTGCTCCAGGCTCACATTTTTCCCAATGGTATAAATGCTTCGGCGCTGTTTGATTTGATCTAAAAATGCCATAAACTCACCTCTATGTATTTTGATTATTAAAAACTGATAAAGTCATACTACGTGTTTTGAGCACTTAAAACAGGTGCATTCCCATAACAATGTGTTTTATTTATAGAACAATCAGACTTAGATCTGAATAGAATATTTGTATTAGATTTCATTCGCAGCATCCATGCTGCTATACCGTCCTTCATCGGTTTTTAACCCAATACTTTAAAAAAGTGCTGATCTTGCTGTTCTAATTTTTCTTTTGCTGCCTGCTCAATCGAGCCAAAGCAAAGTTGGGCACGTAACAACCAGCTCTTTTCAATGTCAAAATGCTCGGCGACTAAAGTGTCGATCTGCGGATTATAATGCTGTAAAGATGCACCTAAACCCGAATCTGCCAATGCAGTCCACACGGCAAATTGCGCCATTCCTGATGTCTGTTCAGACCAGATCGGGAAATCTTCTGCATTGAGCGGCATTTTCTTTTGTAGTTGCTGAATCACGGCTTGATCTTCGTAAAATAAAATCGTGCCATATGCCGCGGCACACTGATTTAACTTGATCTCTGCACCTTCGTAAATATGTGTGGGCACATGCTGGCGCTGAACCTGTTTGACAAGTTCCCAAAACTTATAATGAGAATCCGCAAATAACAATACAATCCGCGTACTTTGGGAATTATAGGCTGAAGGACAACTGCGAACTGCTGCCTGAAGCATTTCACTCAGATACGCCTGACTATAATGTACCCGCTTGCCAAGTTCATAAATACTACGGCGCTTTTTCAACTGATCAACAAAAGTCAGTTTCAAATCATCATCGGGTTTGTTTTTTTTCGAAAATTTAAAGTCCTTGGTTATATCACTTGTTAATACCTGACCAATTTTATTTAGCAATGCCATTTCTTCCCCCCACAAAACCCAGCTAAAACAGCTCGAATAATCCCATACAAGTATAATGGCTTTATTACGGTAGATAGATCTGGTTCATATTTTCTAGCTGATTTTTAAAGCATTCAAACCCCTCAAAAACAACAAACTCCGCACTTAGCGGAGTTTGTGTGAATTATCACGCATTATTTATTTTCAGTTTCAAACAATGCAGCAACAAAAGATTTGGCAGAGAAAGGACGCAAGTCATCAATTTTCTCACCCACACCAATAAAGCGAATCGGCACATGAGTACGACTGGCAATATTAAACAGTACGCCACCTTTGGCAGTCCCATCGAGTTTGGTAATGGTCAAACCGGTTAGGCCTACCGCCTCATCAAACATTTCGACCTGGTTAATGGCATTCTGACCTGTTCCGGCATCGACAACCAACATCACTTCATGTGGTGCAGTCGCATCAATTTTCTGCATGACACGTTTTACTTTGGTCAACTCTTGCATCAAATGACCTTTGTTATGCAAACGACCAGCTGTATCAGCAATTAATACATCTACGCCTTTGGCACGCGCACTTTCAAAAGCATCGAAAATGACTGAAGCCGAGTCTGCACCATTGCCTTGAGCCACGACCGCAATATTATTACGCTCACCCCAGATCTGTAGCTGCTCCGTTGCAGCTGCACGGAAAGTATCACCTGCCGCCAGCATGACAGTCTTGCCTTCACCTTGCAGACGTTTGGCCAGTTTGCCAATCGTGGTGGTTTTACCTACACCATTTACACCGACCACTAAAATCACATAAGGCGATTTATTCGGATCAATGTGTAGCGGTTTTACCCGGGGTGCCAATAAAGCCACCAGTTCTTCCTGAAGCGCCTTATACAGTGAATGCGAGTAGATCAAGTCACCACGTTCGGTACGCTCGGTCAGGTTAGCAATGATGGTCTTGGTGGCTTCCACACCAATATCGGCCACCAGCAGCTGCTCTTCGACTTCTTCTAATAATTCATCATCAATTTCTTTACCACCGATCAGGATATTGACCATCCCATCGGCAAGGTTTTTACGGGTTTTGGTTAAACCCTCTTTCATACGGCTAAAGAAGCCACCTTTCGCCGCAGAATCTTCATTTTCAGTTTCTGTTACGACAGGTGCAGAAACTACAGCTGCTTCGCTTGGCGTTTCTACGATAGGCACATTGACCGCAGGTAAGCTCGGTAATGTGACATCATCATCTCCGATATCAGCATCAATCAAAAATTTGTTTTGCCCATTAGATTGCTGTTGCATGCCGAATCCTTGAAAAGCATTGCGTTAAAAACCCAGATTCTACCATAACTTGCCTGCTTTGCAGCTAGCAATGCAAATGCTGGACAAACATACCAAAAAGCTACAGCTCTTGGTTGCTTTCATCTCCGCATTTATTAAAAATAACCCTAAATACAAATGCCTATTTTTGGGAGATCTAGTGTCCGCCACCTTTTTGACTGTCTCCTCTGTTTCCAGAATGATTAAACAAACACTTTATCCACTTGGTGTCCTATTGCTGGGATTAAGTATTAATCAGGCCCAAGCCCAGACTCGTAGTGAATTATCACGCACCACTTTTGAAACGACTTTAAGTAATGGATTAAAAGTCATTATTCGGGAAGACCATCGTGCGCCCATGGTGATGACCCAGATCTGGTACAAAGTCGGCAGCAGTGATGAATCTGGCAATATTCTGGGGGTCTCGCATGCACTTGAACACATGATGTTCAAAGGTACGCATAAAGTTCCAAATGACGAATTTACCCGTCTGAGCCGGATTTATGGCGGTAGCATCAACGCCGCCACCTTTACCAATTACACCAATTATTATCAGCTCTATCCTAAAGCTTATTTTCCCATGGCGCTGGAACTTGAATCTGACCGCATGAGCAATTTATTACTGCGGCAGCAGGACTTTGAGCCAGAAATTAAAGTGGTGATGGAAGAACGGCGCCAGCGTACCGATGACAACCCGCGCGCTCAGGCCTTTGAACGCTTTAAATGGATCAGTTATCCGACCAGCCATTATCGCCAACCGGTGATTGGACATATGAAAACCCTGAACAATATTCAGTTAAATGATGTCAAAAAATGGTATCGGGACTGGTATAGCCCCAATAATGCTATTCTGGTAATTGTCGGAAATGTGGAATCGGAAGCGGCTTTAGCGCAAGTGCAAAAATATTTTGGAGATATCCCTGCGCGTCCAACACCGCCACGTAATGATGTGCTGGAGTTTGAGCGCTTAGGCTATCGGCATATGGAAATTAACAGTAATGTTCAGGTGCCCAATCTGTACATGACCTGGAATGTGAAATCCCTCGGCACTGCCAAAAACCCACAAGATGCGTATGCCTTGACCATTATTCGCAGTCTTTTGGACAGCGGCATTTCTTCACGCCTGCAAGACCGTCTGGTGCGTGATCGTAAAATTCTGACCTCTGTCAGCGTTTCTTATGATCCTTATAATCGTGGTGACAGCCTGTTTGGCATTTCTGCCTTACCTGCGCCAGGCGTATCTTTGCAAGAGGCACAACAAGCGATTCAGGATGAAGTGGATGTACTCAAAACCACCGCCATGACCCAACAGGAAGTAGATCGTATCAGTACCCGCTTTATCTCCAGTTTGATTTATAGTCAGGATGATATTGCCGGCCAGGCCAAAATGATTGGCAATCTGGAAGTCAATGGACTGAGTTATCGGCTGATGGATCAACTACCCAAGCATTTTGAAAGTGTCAGCGTTCAGGATATCCAGCGTGTCGCCAATGCCTATTTCGTCCGAGACAATCTCAGCACACTTTATCTCTCACCTGAACAAAAAGCCCAATAATGGGGATTGCAATGCGTCATCATCTTCGCCCTTTTTTACTTATTTTTATTTTAAGTTTTGCTTCTGCTGTTCATGCAGAAAATTATCTGGACCCTCAACCCGATCAAAACGATAATCCGAGTCAGTTACAGTCTATCCCTCTGTTGCAAAGCCTGAAAAATCTCAATCCGCAGCGTGAATTTCAGGCACCGTATATTCACGACCTGAACAATCGCTATCAGGTACGTACGCTATTTGTTGAAACCCAAGATCTTCCAATGGTGGATATCCAGCTGACCTTTAATGCCGGCTCGGCGCGTGATCAGGAAATTACTAAAGGACTCTATGGCCTGTCCAGTATGGCAGCCAAGTTGATGCGTGAAGGCACAGACAGATATAGTGCGAATCAGGTCGCGGCAATTTTTGACCAGACTGGAGCACAATTTAGCGTACAGGCCTATCGGGACATGTTTGTGGTTCGGCTGCGTACGCTTTCAGATCCAAATAAATTGGAACCGGCACTCGGAATGATGATGGAAGTTCTAAAGAATGCGTCATTTAAACCCGCCAGTATTAATCTGGCTTTAAGCAATACCCAAGTGGGACAAAAGCAATTACAGGAAAATCCAAGCCGGCTGATGGATATTCGTTTTTATCGCACTCTATATGGTCAGCATCCTTATGCAGAACCAATCAGTGGCACCCAAGGCAGTACCAAGAAAATTAATGCCGAATTATTAAAACAATTCCGTGATCAGTTTCTGGTGGCGCAAAATATGAATATTGCTATTACCGGTAAACTCAGCCCCAAACAGGCGCTGGAACTGTCAGAACGGATTGCCGGCAATTTAACTCAAGGTCAAAAAGCAGCTGCATTACCACCGCCTGAAATTAAATCTGGTTTTGAAGTGGTGCATTTACCTTATAACTCGTCTCAGGCGCATATCACCTTTGGACATATAGGGCCATCACGCTTTACTGAAGACCGACTGGCCCTAGAAGTCGCCAACCGCATGTTTGGCGGGAGTGGATTTAATGCGGTACTGATGCAGGAACTGCGGGTCAAACGTGGTTTTAGCTACGGCGCTTATAGCTCATTCAGCTTTAGTCAGGCACCCGGAGTATTCAGCTTTAAATATTCTACACGGCAGGATCAGCTACTAGAGAGTATTCAGATTGCACATCAGGCATTTATCAATTTTGTCAGCCAACCGATTGACACTCAACGTCTGGAAGAAACCAAAGCAGGCATGCTGCGCGCCTTCCCTAACAATTACAGCAGCAATGCCACCATTAATGCCCAGTTAGGCAATATGGGCTTTTATAGTGAGCAAAATGATTATTTATCCAGTTATCCGGAACGTCTAGCCAGAATTAGCGCAAAGGATGTGCAAAATGCAATACGCAAACATTTACATCCAGACCGCCTAACGCTGGTCGTGGTCAATAAAGAACTGGATAAAGATGCCTTGAAAATGCGTTTGGAGCAGAATTTAATGGATGCCAATTTCAATTTGCCAGCAAACCCTGTGCCTAAGGCATCTCCACCGAGAGCGGTGGCAGCTGACGCGCCCGCAGAGACTCCTGCTGATAGGCCTGCATCAATTTAAGATACTGCCCACGACGGATATGCTGCTGCTCTAATAGAGCCAGTGCCAGATCCTGAGTTTGGGGCAAATTTTGCTGTTCAGAAAGTTGCCGAATCTGGGTGATTTGAGAGATGCTAAGCGGACGATAGAGAGCCAATGCGGCTAAAAATAAAATTACCACAACCATAAAAATGACAACAATATTATAAATCTGTTCCAGCTTGATTCTGCTGAACCATTGAATTAACTTTTCTGTATCTATAGACATACACTACCTCAAGTTAAAGGTAGTGTATGGTTAGGCTTATATAAGTTCAAGTCAGTAGCGCCATATTTAGCAGGGCTAAAATCCACGACTCTGCGGATTAGCTCATCATTCTGCTCAGAATAGTGGAATAGAGCACCAATGCTACAATCACCAATACCAGTGCAACAGCAAATTTACTTAACCCCGCTTCTGCTTCAGGGGGATGCAGGCGATCTTCATCTGCAATTCGAACCAACTCGCCATTATAGAGTTTATAGAACTGCTCACGCTGATTGACGTCCAGAGCACGGGTAAAGTCATACACCTCTTTACGTTGTGCCAGTCCATAATTACCTAGATGCGTATATTTACTAAATATAGCGTCATCCAGTTTCTTGCGATGCAAATGTGCAAGTTCAAGGATTTGCCCAGCAGTTGGTGGCATATCAAAATTTACACCATCTAAAGTTCTTGTCATCATGGCTTTCTCCTTATTGTTTGATCTCTATTTACAATTTATCTTAATAATATTTATAAGTGTGTATAGTTTAGTCATGTAAACTATAACTAAAGTAAACGAATAAAATCGAATGGTTGACTTTTCCATTATTTTGTAATATTAGTTTAACAATACTAAGTTATATTTGTATTTAGACTGATTAGTCTGTCCTGTAATCATAATTAAAATTAAGGAGTTTTTATATGATACAACAACTCTCTCAACACGATCTGGAACATCTGTATGCAGATGCCGTGAATACCATCCAATCCCAAATGAACTTTGTGGATGCGGTAAAACAGCTTGAAGATGCAGCTCGTGCAGGTCATGGTAAAGCGGCGCTTTTTTTAGCAGAACTTTATTATCAAGGCTTCCGTGTAGAACGGGATTCACTCAAAGCGCAGTACTGGCAAAACATGGCCACCCTGCAAGCATGATGAAACGTCACCTAGGTGGCGTTTTTTTCCGCTCTTTTTTCGATAAATAGCAATAAATACATATTCTCTTACGAAATCTTGCAAAGCTGAAACAGTAATTTCATACAAAGTTCCTAGAATAGAGCCAGACACTTAATTGCACTTTATTCTAATGAAACCACGAAAAATTATTCAAATTGATCCGATCTGTAAAGAGTCTCTTTTCAAGATCACCATGCTGAAATCCCTAAGGAATTGTGGCGAGCTATGGGGCGCATATCATCAAGGCTGGGCCATGATGCGCGATCAGGAAGACTGTATTTTTCCCTTTTGGCTGAATCCACTGGATGCCAAAAACTACGCCAAGCAGCATTGGCCGGATTATATCCCGCGTAAAATCAACTCTGAAGATTTTGAAAATGCATTATTGCCGACCCTGTCACGACTGAATGTTACGCCAGCCCTGTGTAATACCAATGGCACCAGACTCAAACTGACTGCTGCACAAATGCGTCATCTATTTTTTTCTGAACAAAGACTGCACATTGCTTAAATAACATGTTATTTATAAAGACTAAAACCTAAACACTTAGAGATGTTCAGGTTGAATGCATACTCTAGGATTAATAATAAATTGACCAGTAAGGATGATTAAGCATGACCAATGTGGCACAGGTGCTCAATGAAAAAATGCATCAAGCTATTTATACCATCCGTCCAGATTCTACAGTTCTAGAAGCCATCACCTTGATGGCCGACAAAGGAATCGGGGCGCTTGTGGTAACCCATGAAGACAATGTAGTCGGTATTCTGTCAGAGCGAGATTACACCCGTAAAATTGCCCTGATGCAAAGAACCTCATTCGACACCACGGTTAACGAGATCATGACCTCTAAAGTGATTACCGTAACCACATCTACCACCGTAGAAGACTGTTTATCGCTGATGACTGAACGTCACCTGCGGCACTTACCAGTAGTGGAGAATGAAAAACTGATCGGTTTGATTTCAATCGGAGATCTGGTCAAGGCAGCAATGGATGATCAACGCAAACTCATTGAACAGCTGCAGCAGTATATTTCAGGTTAAAAGCATCTCTGGCTTTCTCTCCAATATTTGAAGCGCATTTAAATAACTGAAGATCAAGCTTCGATTGAATGTATAAAAAATCCCGGTATATAACCGGGATTTTTTATACTCGTGTTTTGGATAAAATCAGTTTAGACCTAATTTTTCTGCCACATAATCCGAGTCTTTATCACCACGACCAGAAAGATTGACCACGATCTTGACTTCTTTTGGCAATTTGCCTGCTTCACGAATTGCCCAGGCCACTGCATGCGAACTCTCTAAAGCCGGCACAATGCCTTCTACACGCGACAAGGTCATGAAAGCATCCAGACATTCCTGATCGGTGGCGGTGGTGTACTCGACCCGGCCCAAATCCTTAAGCAGACTATGTTGCGGCCCCACACCAGGATAATCCAGGCCAGAAGCAATCGAATGTACCGGTAAAGGTTCACCCTGCTCATCTTCCAGCACATAGCAGGCCATACCATGCAATTGACTTGGTTTACCCAGTGTTAAGGTCGCCGAATGCATATCGGTGTCCAGGCCATGACCTCCCGGCTCTACGCCCACCAGCTTTACTTCCGGTTCATTTAAAAACGCGGTAAATGCACCCACTGCATTGGAACCACCGCCAACACAGGCCACCACATAGTCCGGGTTTGCACCAAAACGGTCATTACTTTGCACTTTGATTTCATCACCGATAATGGACTGGAAATCACGTACCATCATTGGAAATGGATGCGGCCCCACCACCGAACCAATGGCATAGATATAATTTTTCGGGTCTTTCAAGTATTCTTCAAATGCACTATCAACTGCATCTTTCAGGGTTGCTGTACCACGCGTCACAGAGATCAGGCGCGCACCCAGAATCTTCATTTTTACGACGTTTGGATGCTCTTTTTCAATATCCACCTGACCCATGTGAATTTCACATGGAATCCCAACCAAGGCACAGGCAGTTGCCAATGCGACGCCGTGCTGACCCGCACCAGTTTCTGCAATGACTTTGGTCTTGCCCATGTATTTGGCCAGCAAAGCCTCACCCAGACAATGATTGATCTTGTGTGCACCTGTATGATTTAAATCTTCACGTTTCAGATAAATCTGTGCACCGCCTAACTGATCTGACAGACGCTTGGCATGAAATAAAGGACTTGGACGACCCACATAGTTGGCAAACAGGTCTTTAAGCTCGTTCTGGAATTCTGGAGTATGGCGGATTTCCTGATAAGCGACATTGATATCGTCCATCGCCTGTTTTAGATCGGGCGGAATAAACTGACCGCCATATTGACCAAAAAAGCCGTCCTCATTGGGTAAAGCAATACCATTAATTTGATGAGCCATAATAATTCCTGAACTTTGGAATGTACAACAAATGACTTTATCCTAAAATAATGTGGTTAACCCACTCATAATTATAGATAAAGCCACTAACAGAAAAATAAAATTAACGCGCGAGATATTTGGTCATATCTTCAATGCCTTTCAAAGTCATTGGAAACATATGATCTTCAAAGATTTGCTTAATTAAACCAATGCTATGCGTGTAATGCCAATAGTTTTCTTCTTCGGGATTCAGCCATGCGGTTTTATCAAAATGCTGTCGCAGACGCTGTAGCCAGACCTGTCCTGCTTCATCATTCATATATTCAACCGAGCCGCCGACCGAGGTGATTTCATAAGGCGCCATACTGGCATCACCGACCACAATTACCCGATAATCGCGACCATAGGTATTGAGTAAATCCCAGGTATTCATGCGTGAACTGGAACGACGGATATTGTCTTTCCAGACATAGTCATACAGGCAGTTATGGAAATAAAAATAATCCAGGGTTTTAAATTCGGTTTTGGCTGCGCTAAACAGTTTTTCACACTGGGCAATATGTGAGTCCATGGAACCGCCAACATCAAACAGCATCAGCACCTTAATGCGGTTACGGCGCTCAGGCACCAGCTGTACGTCTAAAATACCCTGCTTGGCGGTTTCACGAATCGTGCCATCGATATCCAGCTCTTCGGCTGCACCCTGACGCGCGAATTTACGCAAACGGCGCAGTGCCATTTGCATCTGACGGCTACCCAAAATCTGCTCATCGTCCAGATTGCGGTATTGACGCTGCTCCCAGACTTTCACCGCAGAACGCTTACGCCCCGGCCCGCCAATACGCACGCCTTCAGGATGATCGCCATAAGCACCAAAGGGTGAAGTCCCACCGGTACCAATCATCTTGTTACCACCCTGATGTTTTTTATGCTGTTCGCGCAGACGCTCTTCCAGCATTTTCATCAGTTCTTCTAATGATCCGGCTTTTTTCAGCTCTTCGCGCTGTTCAGGAGTCAAATGCTTTTCAAGCAGTTCAAGATCGAACCAGTCTTTGGGCAGCTTATGCACCTGATTTAGCAGTTCATCCAGATCAAAGGTCGCGATACCATCAAAATAGTCTTTCATGGCGCGATCGAACTTATCGAAATAGCGCTCGTCCTTGACCATGACGGTTTTGGCCAGCTGATAGAATTCATCCTGATCGGCAAACACCAGACCTGCAGCAACCGCCTGATTCAGGTCAATCAGCTCACGAGTCGATACCGGCACGCCGTATTTGCGTAAGGTATAAAACAGTCGCACAAACATGCGTGTTTCTCCCTTAACGACGTGACATAAATGCTAGACGTTCGAGCAACTGCACATCTTGCTCATTCTTGATTAATGCACCGTACAAAGGTGGAATTGCTTTAGATTTATCAGTATTGCGCAGAATATCTTCCGGCATGTCGTCAGCCATGAGTAGACTGAGCCAGTCGATCAGTTCAGACGTTGAAGGTGGTTTTTTTAAACCCGGAATCTGGCGCAATTTAAAGAAAACCTGTAAGGCTTCATTCACCAGTGTGGTCGAGATATTGGCAAAATGCACATCAATGATTTCACGCATGGTGGCTTCATCTGGGAATTCGATGTAATGGAAGAAGCAACGACGCAGGAAAGCATCTGGCAATTCTTTTTCATTATTTGAGGTAATGATCACGATTGGGCGCTGAGTTGCGGTAATGGTTTCCCCGGTCTCGTACACATAGAACGACATTTTATCGAGTTCATGTAGCAAGTCATTCGGAAACTCGATGTCTGCCTTATCAATTTCATCAATCAGCAAGACACAACGTTCTTCGCTGGTAAATGCTTCCCACAGTTTACCCGGCTTGATGTAGTTCTTGATGTCATAGACACGGTCATCACCAAGCTGACTATCACGCAGGCGCGACACCGCATCGTATTCATACAGGCCTTGCTGTGCCTTGGTGGTGGACTTGATATGCCAGGTGATCAGTCTTAGGCCCAGACTTTCTGCTACCTGCTCAGCCAATAAAGTTTTCCCTGTACCAGGCTCACCTTTGACCAATAACGGCTTTTGTAAACTACGGGCAGCTTTAACCGCCAACTTTAAACTGTCAGTCGCAATGTACTGAGCTGTACCTGAAAATTGTTGATGATCAGCAGACATGATTTAACCTTATTTTTTTACTTACAACGGTGAACTTTTCTTGTGAACACGAAGATTGCCCTTGTTCGACACATAGGTCGACCAGCAATAGCCAATCACAGATCCAATCCCAATGACAAATAAAATAAGTGACGCATTAATCCAAATCAGAGCTTGCTCTTTGGTCAACACACCAAACAGCAAGCCAAAAATTGCAGGTGCGATAGAGGCATTCGGCCCCTCGGATACCGTCGGTGTCAATAGAATGGCAAAGCCTAAAATCCACAAAAAACCACCAAGCGGCTTAGGCAGCCGCTTGGTTACGCCATACCAGCACCATAAAGCAATCAGGCTGCCCAGCAGATAAACCGCAACAGCAATGCTCTGTTCAGGAATTGAGTCTAAGACAGCAACATAACCATTCATTTCACAACTCCTGAATTAACATTAAGCGCCACGCAATCCTTCTGGAGCGACTGCATTCGGATCAATCAAGCCTTCTGGCGGCATTTGCAAAAAGAAACCACGTGTAGCAATAGAATCCATCACATGCAATACATTGGCACGTGCCAGTTTACGCGATTCGCTCAGTTCAAGATGCATGACAAAAGTCGCACGTCCAAATGCGGCTTGTACGGGCTCAGACAATACGCTGAGTGGCTCGAATATTTCAGCTTCGCTTTCATCCGCAGGACGCGCCACATACAGATACATTTCACTTTTTTTGCTGGATTTGTAGATAGACACTTGCATGTTTCAAACGACTTTTCTGGAAAAACATCCGCAAGGATACATCAAAAAAAAGACAGAAACATTAGCCACGTCTCATGCATCAGTCGTGATTTTGTATAATTGCTCTATCTTTAACCAATCCTGCAAGCGATCACTCGCTGACTTTCATCTGGGTCGATAAATAAGATTCATCCTGATGCAGCACCTGAATCAGTGGCTGGGTTAACAGTTCATAGCGCCAGCCCAGCAGATAATCCGGCAGATCCTGCTCATCCTTATGAAAGACCACATGCTGATACAAGGCATTCAGCCATTTTTTACGCATCAGCACTTCTTTTGGAATTGAGGTTTCATCGACTACATTTTGAATGATGTTATCGATCTTTTCGCCGATATCTTTGGAGGAATGACGGATTGGACGCGCCAGACGTAACGGCCAGCTTTCCGGTTCCGGCAAGAATTTCAGCAGATCCAGAATGGTTTTACCATGTTCACGAACCACATTTGAACGGATATCTTTGACTTGACTCAGCTGGAAGTTATTGCGCGGGAACTTCTCGACCAGATCAATCATACTGACATTTTTTAAGATAAAACTACGTGGCTGATTCAGTGCTTTGGCAATCTGATCGCGCCAGACCATCAATTGCTGTAATTGCATCAGCTGACGGCGTGAATGGCGATAATTCCCCACATCCTGATATAACAAGGCCGTTGGTGTATCTTCACCAATTTCCTGAGTCAAGAAACGACAGTCTTGCAAGGCAAAATCCAGTAGGTATTTCGTATCTAGCTCTTGTTTGATTTTGTCAGACAGCTTGACCAGATAATGCACATCATTGGCCGCATAAAGTAATTGTTCTGAACTTAAAGGACGTGCCAGCCAGTTAGAACGGGTCTGGTCTTTTTCGATATCGACTTCCAGCATCTGTTTGAGCGCATTCTGATAGCTGACTTGCAGACCATGCCCCAGAAAAGACATGCCGACCTGGGTATCAAACACATTGGTCAGTGATTTCTTTTGGGTATAGTGATAAAGCAGATCAATATCTTCGCTACAAGCATGAAAAATATTCTGCTGGGCGTTAAAAACTTTATTGAAGAACTCAGTCAGATCCAGGGTAGTTCCATCCAGCAAATAGACCTTGTTGTCTACATTGATCTGAAACACACCCAGTTTCGGCCACAAAGTATCGACCTTGATAAATTCGGTATCCAGCCCGTAAACAGAACTCTGATCCATCAGGTTCAGCACAGGGTATAAATCGTTTTGATGTTGAATAAATTGAAACATAAAGACTGAGTCTAAAATTAGATTCTCGATAGATCCATATTAACTGATCTATAGAATTTTTGTATAAAAAATAACGCTGATTCTGCTCTATCTAGCAAAAATACCCCTTATTTATTAGGCTCTAGATTTTAAATAATATCTTTTTTATATTAAAACTAACAAGATTTTTAAGTCTATCTTACTTCATGCGCATCCGGTTATGTACGGCCTGACTCAAGGTATGACTATCGACATATTCCAGTTCACCGCCCTGTGGTACACCTTGGGCAATTCGAGTCATCTGGATCGGCAGATGCTTGCTCGCTTCCACCAGATAATGTGCCGTGGCCTGACCTTCTACCGTCGCATTAGTAGCGAGAATGACTTCCTTCACCTGACCATTGGCCAAACGGTGCAACAAATACGGAATGCCAATTTCTTCAGGACCAATCCCATCGAGCGGTGACAAATGCCCGCCCAGTACATGGTATTTCCCTCTAAAGCTGCCACTTTGCTCAATCGCCATAACATCTGCAGGTGATTCCACCACACAGAGCAATTCATCATCACGATCTAGCGACGTACAGATATTGCACACTTCATCTTCAGTCAATGAATGACAAACCGAACACTCATGAATGTAGTTGGTCGCCTCAGTCAACGCATGCGCCAGACCAATTGCACCTTCACGATTTTTCATGATCATATGCAATGCCATACGTTGAGCCGATTTCGGCCCAACGCTTGGCAAAATGCGTAATGCTTGAACCAGTTGATCAAAACGATCACTAAACATTGCGCATTCTTCCTTAGAACATACCTGCCAGACCCGGTGGTAAACCCATACCCGAGTTTGCTGCTTTCATTCTTTCATCAGAGACCAATTCTGCCTGACGCGCAGCATCATTCATTGCAGCAGCAATCAGATCTTCGATCATGTCTGGATCATCCTGAAGTAATTCAGGGTTGATTTCGATACGCTTCACCACATTGCGGCAAGTCATGGTGACTTTGACCAAACCACCGCCCGCTTCGGCATGCACTTCAGTTTGTGCCAGCTCTTCTTTGGCTTTTTTTACATTGTTTTCAACTTCTTTTTGCATGCGCTGAGCTTGCTGCATCAACATATTAATGTTCATAAATATCTCCGAACATAAATTTATAAAATTAGATAAGATCTAAACCACGAGTAATATCACGAATAATATCACCAATCTCTTCTAAACCAACAGAAACACGAATTAAACCTTCGCGAATACCTGCTGCTTCTTTGGCTTCAGGCGATAATTTACCGTGTGTGGTGGTTGCCGGATGGGTAATGGTTGATTTCGCATCCCCCAGGTTACCGGTGATCGAGATAAACCGGGTATTGTCAATGACTGTCCAAGCGGCTTCACGACCGCCTTTCACCTCAAAAGACACAATGCCACCAAAACCCGTCTGCTGTTTCACTGCCAGCGCATGACCGATATGCGCAGGCAGACCGGCATAATAAACCTTCTCTACCTTTGGATGCTGATCCAGAAATTCAGCCAGTTGCTGCGCACTTGCTGAATGCTCACGCATACGTAAACGTAACGTTTCTAAGCCTTTCAGGAATACCCATGCATTAAACGGGCTCATTGAAGGACCTGTGGTACGCACATAACCAAAGATTTCTTCCAGCAGTTTATGGTTTCCAACCACAGCTCCACCTAAGGCACGGCCCTGACCATCCAGATATTTAGTCGCAGAATACACCACCAGGTCTGCACCAAATTTGAGGGGTTGTTGTAACACTGGTGTACAGAAGCTATTGTCGATTGCCAGTAAAGCATCATTGGCATGGGCAATATCAGCCAATGCCTGAATGTCAGCCACTTCTGCAAGCGGGTTTGATGGAGATTCAACAAACAGTAATTTGGTTTCAGGCTGGATGGCATTTTTCCATGCATCAAGATCGGTCAAATCGACGAAATCGACACTAACCCCAAATTTTGCGACATATTTTTCAAATAGCGAAACAGTCGAACCAAAGACTGCACGTGAGCAGATGACGTGATCACCTGCTTTCAAAAAAGCCATGGTCACTGCCATAATGGCAGCCATACCTGAACTGGTAGCAACGGCGCGCTCTGCACCTTCGAGTGCCGCCAGACGTTTTTCAAACATGGCAACGGTTGGGTTGGTAAAGCGAGAATAGATATTGCCCGGTTCCTGACCTGAAAATTTCGCAGCAGCTTCGGCGGCATTTTCATAAACAAATGACGATGTTAGAAAAATGGGTTCAGCATGCTCACCCTCAAAGCTACGGGTATGACCTATACGGATGGCTAAAGTTTCTAATTGATATGAAATATCGTCTTGCTGGCTCATCGCTCTACCTCAGCCCTAAGGCTGCCTTTTGTAAAAAATTGCCAACATTTTGAGCGCCTATGCTATTTCAGGTCAAGGCATAATAAGCAATTATTGCTTAGACTTCGATCAATCCTTCCCCGGATACGGATATTTTATTTACATGATTCAGTTAAAACAAAACTTTCAGCGCCAGCAAAAAAAATTGAAACATTTCAGTGCCCGGATGTTTAATGCCTCCTCTCTGATTCTGTCGCAAAAAACGCCTTTTGAATATATTGCCAGCACCGAGTTTTGCAAGATTCGCTATTACGCCTCACCCGATAAGAAATACAAGGAGCCATTGGTATTTGTCGCCCCTCTCGCCATCAATATGGATATCTATGATCTGTATCCCTATCGTTCGCTGGTCAAGCATTTTCAGCATAGCGGTTTTGATGTCTATCTGGTGGAATGGAAACGTTTTAACTTTAGACATCGTCATTTAAACTTTTTGTCTTTTATTGATGCAGCCATTCCTCAATCTATTGAAACCATCTGCAAGCATTCGGACAGTCAGTTCATTTCCCTACACGGCTGGAGTATGGCTGGGGTATTTGTCACGCTTTATACCGCCTTGCATTCGCCTGAACATGTCAAAAATTTGATGGTCGTTGGCAGCCCCATCGACAGTTATGCATCAGGACGGGTCGGCAAACTGTTTTCGACCACCAATAAACTGATTTCTAAAAATAAAAATCTGCAACAGGCCATTCATCAGGGTCATATTCCAAAGCAATATATTCATACGCCCGGCATTGTAAATGCCTTGGGCTTTAAGTTACTGGATCCGATCGGCTGGCTGAAAAGCCAGAAGCAGTTTTTGCTGAATCTGGATCATGTCGAAAATGTCTATGAACATGCCACCATGGGAAATTTTCTGAATAAGATGATTGATTATCCGGGCGGGATTAATCAGGACATGGTCTTACATCTGTGGCTGCAAAATCCTTTAAAACAAGGTTCAATCACCTTAAATGGTCGTACTGTTGACCTTAAGAATATCAGCTGCTCGCTGTTGGTCGGTGCCGGCCAAACCGATCAGATTGTCACAGAACAGTCAGCTAAGCCTTTGATAGAATTGACAAGTAGCCAGGACAAGACGTTTACTCTGATTCCGGGTGGTCATCTGGGCCTGATGTCCAACCAGAAAACAGCCAATACGTTCTGGCCCAAAATGACGACCTGGCTGGCGCAGCGCTCTACACGTCTTGATGCTTAGCGCATCTGCGTCAGCATCGCCAAAAAACATTAAAATTTATTTACATATTCAGAGGATACAGCATGATTCAGTCAGTAGCATTTATCGGTTTAGGTGCCATGGGTTATCGTATGGCGGCACATTTACCCAAGCAGTTTGATACCGTCTATGTCTGGAACCGCAATTTTGACAAAGCAGAGCAACATGCTGCTGAATATGGCACTCAAGCCGTTACGCTAGAACAGGCCGTTCAGGCAGATATTATCTTTTCATGTTTGCCGACCAGTGCCGATGTAGCACAACTTCTGGAAAATTTGTCGCTTAAATCCGGCTCAGTCTGGGTCGACTGTACCAGTGGTGTACCGGATTCCGCGCAAACACTGGCAGCACAACTGGCTGAACGTGGGGCGATCTTTCTGGATGCACCGGTCAGCGGTCAAACCATTGGTGCTGAAAATGGCACCTTGACAGTGATGGTAGGCGGCGATGTCCAAGGTTTTGAAAAAGCCCTTCCTGCGATGCAGGCTTTTGGCACACTGATTAAGCATGTCGGTGAATCTGGCGCAGGTTTTGCAGTGAAAGCCGTGAATAATATGTTAATGGCTGTAAACCTGTGTGCGGTCGCAGAAGGCTTTACTACGCTGAAAGCACATGGAGTCAACCTGAATGAAGCACTGGATTGTATTAATGCTTCAAGTGGTAAAAGCATGGTGACCGAAACCGTATTACCACAGCGTATTTTAAATCGCAGTTTTCCTGTAACCTTTGCCCTGCCACTCTTGGCCAAAGATACCGGCATCGCAATCGATCTGGCGCGTGAGGCTAAACTGTCTGCGCCTGTGCTATCATTAACCCAGAATCTAATTCAGGCGGCCAGTGATCTATCGGATAAAAACAGTGATTTTTCCAGTGCCGTGAAAATGTATGAATCATGGAGTAATATTACCATCGAGTAATATCTCGCCATTGAATAATGATAACAAAACCTCATATTGTGACTAGTAGGCAGGCACATATAGTGGATAACCCAGAGGAAACTCGCATGAAGAAATTTTCTGTTGCAGCATTAATTGGCTTAGCAACTTTGTTCGGGGCTTCAACATCGGTTCTTGCATCTGAACAGGAATGCAAAAAATTGAAAAATGATCATGACGTGATTTATGCGTCTAAAGGATTCTGTTTTAAAGATCCAGAAGCAAAAGCGAAGTTCGGCAATGACAATTGCTATACAACCAAGCCAAAATTCTCGGAAAAAGAGCAACAGCGTCTTGACGTGATCAAAGATCGTCAGAAAGAATTGAACTGTAAATAATTCAATTCAATAACGCTCAAGGAATGTACTTATGACTTATGATGATCAGAATATTTTTGCACGAATTCTACGCGGTGAACTTCCTGCGATTAAAGTGTATGAAGATGACCAGGTTCTTGCATTTATGGACATCATGCCGCAAGCAGATGGTCATACTCTGGTCGTTCCGAAAGCACCAGCCATCACTTTACTAGATCTAGATCCTGAAGCTGCGGCCTATACGATTCAAATTGTACAGAAGGTTGCGAAAGCAATTGAAAAAGGTTTGGGCGTTGATGGCATTGTCCTGATGCAATTATCAGGTGCTGCTGCTGGTCAGACTGTACCGCATATTCATTTTCATCTAGTGCCGACTTCTCTGCACAACTTGGGTAAACATGCTGCCCAGATGGGTGATCAGGAAAAAATTAAAGCGCTGGCTGAAAAAATCAAAGCTGCACTTTAAGTTTAACTGAATAAAAAAATGGAGCTTCGGCTCCATTTTTTTATTCTACTTAAAGCATAAAACTTTAGAAATAAATGCGAATCATTAAGATAATAGCAACCAAATTATCTTTAAATACAAAAAATTGAATGTGTAATATTACAAAACTTACAAAATACAACATTTAACAGATTTGAAATATTTCCTTAATCTTACTGTCTTATTTGTAATCGATACTTGGCACCAATAGAGCGGTACATGTTTCAACACATGACTGAAACTTGTTTTAAGACGATGAATAAAAAGTCTTTATTGGAGCAACACATGAAAAAAACGTTATCTGCATTAGCAATTGGGGCAACAATTTTAACACCAATGATGGCAGCTGCTGCTGATGTTAAAGTGTATGGTCGTGCACACGTATCTTTAGACTATCTTGATAATGGCTCAGATTATAACGAAGTAGGTCTTTCTTCAAACTCTTCACGCCTAGGCTTTAAAGCTGAACAACAATTAGAAAATGGCATGACTGTTTTTGGTCAAATCGAACAAGAAATCAACTTCGCTAGCGGTGCTGAAGATAAAGATGATGGTGTTAACTTCGCAACGCGTGATACTTTCGTTGGCTTAAAAGGTGACTTTGGTCAAGCACGTGTAGGCCGCTTTGACAGCCCATTTAAAGTAGCGCGTGGTCCAGTCAACTTCTTTGGTGACCAATTAGGTGATATCCGAAACGTAACTCGTGCGGGTGACTTACGTTTTGATGAACGTAATGCCAATACGATTGAATATAAATCACCAAAGTTTGGTAGCGGTTTTAATGTAATCGGTGCTGTATCTCTGCACAGCGAAACAGAAGTGGCTGATAAGGAAAAAAGCAAAGCATATGACTTAGCTTTAACTTATAAAGAAGGTCCGGTTGATTTTGCTGCTGCTTATGAACACTATGAAGAAGATGCAAGTCGTGGCGAACGTGATGGCTTCCGTGTTGCAGCTGCATATAAAATTACACCAGAATTAAACTTCGGTGGTTTATATCAGTATTTAACGCATGATAATGATGCTGATAATCCAGATGCTCAAGTATTTGGTGTAGCTGCTGACTATAAATTTGCGCCAAAAACATATCTACGTGGTCAAGTGTTCCACCGTGATGTAGATGCAGATGATGCAAATGCAACATTATTGGCACTTGGTGTAGAACATCGTTTAGACAAAGCAGTACGTGTATATGCAAACTTGGCAACTGTACTGAATGATGAAAACTCTAACTTGACACCATGGACTCAAGGCCGTAGTACAAAAACTTCAGGTATCACAGGTGGTGCAGATGGTGAAGATGCAATGGGTCTATCTCTAGGTTTACGTTACGACTTCTAAGTTCTGCTCTCCTCAGAAAGCTTAAAAAGAACATGCTTCCAGCATGTTCTTTTTTTTGGCGTGTTTTTTATCAATATAAATAAAATGAGAAAGATTGTGACCCTGATATTCAACCCTTATAAAACCAACCAAAATAGTTTGATTAATTTTATTCAATATTTTAAAACCAAGCATTTTAGTCAAATTTAAAAACCAATAAAATTACATAAAATAATAAAAAATATTTAGAATAAATTTTAACTCATATAAATATATATTTATTATTTTCAAATATTTATAAATATATATTTATTTAAATTGTATCGTCTATTTATTTTTTAGTTACAATAGATTAATAATATACAACAAGTCACAGACAGGCTTAGTCGAATGAGCTTAGTTCCCAAAAATCTAAACCAGAGAGTAGTTAGAGAAATAACTGCCATTTTAATTATCAAAGTTATTTTACTGATGATCATTAAAAACATCTGGTTTGATGCACCTACGATTCCTAAAAATTTTGACAACCAAGTCGCCGAGCGTATCGCCGGCAATCCTTCCCAAATCCAGGAGACACGTTGATGATTTCTGAAAGCGTGGTCGATCTCTCGCGGTTCCAGTTCGCCATGACCGCGATGTATCACTTTATTTTTGTTCCACTGACTTTAGGCCTGGCTTTTCTGCTTGCCATTATGGAAACCACCTATGTGATTTCCGGCAAAGAAATCTATAAAGACATGACCAAGTTCTGGGGAAAACTGTTTGGTATTAACTTTGCCTTAGGGGTAACCACAGGCCTGACCATGGAGTTCCAGTTCGGAACCAACTGGGCTTATTACTCGCATTATGTCGGTGATATTTTTGGTGCACCGCTGGCGATTGAAGGTTTGATGGCCTTCTTCCTTGAATCGACCTTTATTGGCTTGTTCTTCTTTGGCTGGGATCGCCTGTCCAAAGTGCAACATCTGGCAGTTACCTGGCTGGTAGCTTTAGGTTCGAACATGTCTGCGCTGTGGATTCTGATCGCCAATGGCTGGATGCAAAACCCGGTTGGTTCTGTATTCAACTACGAAACCATGCGTATGGAAATGGTGGACTTTGCTGCTCTGATATTTAACCCGGTTGCTCAGGTTAAATTCGTACATACAGTGTCTGCAGGTTATGTCACAGGGGCTATTTTTGTACTGGCCATTTCAAGTTATTACATGCTGAAAAAACGTGACCTGCCCTTTGCACGCCGTTCTTTTGCCATCGCAGCCATCTTCGGCCTTGCATCTACACTTTCAGTGATTTTACTGGGTGATGAATCAGGTTATGAGCTGGGCGATGTACAGAAAACCAAACTGGCAGCAATTGAAGCAGAATGGGATACGCATCCTGCACCAGCAGCATTTACTTTGTTCGGTATTCCGAATAAGGAAACCATGACTACAGATTATGCAGTGAAAATTCCTTATGTGATGGGTCTGATTGCTACACGTTCTACGACTGAACAAGTTACAGGTATTAAAGACCTGCTGGTTCAGCATGAAGCGCGTATCCGTAATGGTATGGTGGCCTATTCACAACTGGAAAAATTACGTGCTGGTGATCAGTCTCCAGAACTGAAAACCGCTTTTGAAGAAAGCCAAAAAGACCTCGGTTACGGTCTGCTTTTGAAAAAATACACGCCAAATGTTGTTGATGCCTCTGATGAGCAAATCAAAGCAGCGGCTAAAGACACTATTCCACACGTACCAAGTCTGTTCTGGGCCTTCCGTGCCATGGTCGGTTCTGGCTTCTTGATGCTGCTTCTCTTTGTTCTGGCTACCTTTGCGGTTGCGAAACGCAATGCTGAAAACAAACCTTGGTTATTAAAATTTGCCTTATTTGCACTGCCTTTACCTTGGGTGGCTGCACAAACTGGCTGGTATGTAGCAGAAGTCGGTCGTCAGCCTTGGACGATTGGTGAAGTCTTACCAACTCATCTTTCAGCCTCCAGCTTAAGTACTGGCGATGTATGGGGTTCAATCCTGGCATTGGCAGCCTTCTACACGGTGTTATTGATTATCGAGATGTATCTGATGATCAAATTCTCACGCCTTGGTCCAAGTTCCCTGCATACCGGTAAATACCACTTTGAAAAGCTTGCAGCAGAAAAGGCAAATGGGGAGACTCAAGCATGATCGAATATGAATTACTCAAAATAATTTGGTGGGTGCTGGTCGGCGTATTGCTGATTGGCTTCGCCCTCACCGATGGCTTCGATATGGGCTCTATGGCGATCATGCCATTTGTGGGCAAAAATGATAACGAGCGCCGTGCTGCAATCAATACCATTGCCCCGCATTGGGATGGTAACCAGGTCTGGTTCATTACTGCCGGGGGGGCTTTATTTGCTGCCTGGCCAATGGTTTATGCAACAGCCTTCTCTGGCATGTACTGGGCATTATTACTGGTACTGTTTGCCTTATTCTTACGTCCGGTCGGCTTCGATTACCGCTCTAAACTGGAAAATACCAAATGGCGTACTTCCTGGGACTGGGGCTTGGCGATTGGTGGTGCAGTTCCGGCATTAGTCTTTGGTGTAGCGTTTGGTAATATGTTCCTCGGTGTGCCTTTTACCCTGGATGAAACCGTACGTTCTACCTACACAGGAAGTTTCTTTGCCCTGCTGAATCCATTTGCAATTGTATGTGGTCTGGTCAGTTTATCGATGTTATGCGCACATGGTGGTGCATGGCTGATGCTGCGTACTGATGGCGACCTGCGTCAACGTTCTGCCAAAGCGACACAAATCATGGGTCTGGTCTACTTGGCGACTTTCCTTGCTGCGGGTGCATGGTTGTATTTTGGAAACATCCAGGGTTATAGCCTGGTGATGCCTTTTGACACCAATGGTGTTGCCAACCCATTAGCAAAAGAAGTACTGACCAATGCCAATCCGGGCTGGATGAACAACTATTCAACTTATCCAATTACAATGGCAGCTCCAATTGCCGGCATTCTAGGGGGATTAATCATTGTACTGGCTGCAGGTAAAAACAAGGCTGGCTTGAGCTTCCTGGGTTCTTCTCTGGCAGTCGTCGGTGCAATCTTGACTGCCGGTTTTGCCCTGTTCCCGTTCCTGATGCCATCCAGCTTAAATCCGACTGTCAGTCTGACGATGTGGGATGCGGTATCCAGTAAAAACACCTTAACTGTCATGACAGTTGCAGCTTGTATTTTTGTTCCATTGATCCTGATCTATACCACTTGGTGTTATTACAAGATGTGGGGCGTGATTACCAACAAACATATTGAAGACAATTCACACAGCCTGTATTAAGGCTGTGCACTAAGGAGACAAAATTATGTGGTATTTTGCCTGGATTCTGGGTGTACTGATGGCGTGTTTTGCCAGTGTGATTGCTGCAATTTATATGGAACAACACCAAGACCTGGATGAGGAATAAAATATGACCGAAGCTGCGCTTGAGAAAACCGTTGTAGACAAGAAACCAAACAAATTTGCGATGATGATTTCCTGCCTGCTGGCTTTTCCTCTCGCCGCAGTGTTATTGGTTCATCCCTCTGCAATGCTGGATGCCAACGGTGAATATAGCCATAGTGCCATGATGTATATCATGATTGGTATTTCTGGAGGCTTTGTACATGGTGTCGGTTTCGTACCTCGCCACTGGTTCTGGAAATGGCTATTTAGTCCATTTTTGGCTTGGCCTTTGATGATCTGGGGCTATTACACCTGGTTTTTCAGTTAAGTTTTAAGACGAAAGAAGCCCTCGATTGAGGGCTTCTTTATATCGTTTATCCATTTCTGCTTTTTGTTGTACGCTTATATCACTCTGCATTTGGAAGCAATTTCCACATTGAGCATGAATGTAATGAAGATACTTTTCTTTACCCGCATGTCTTAACAATATTTGTAAAACCGGAACACATCCGACTTTTAGAATAATTTATCGATGGGTATGAATCGACATCACAATTCCCATACCTGCGAGCATAGAAATCACCGCCGTTCCGCCATAACTCATGAGCGGCAATGGGTCTCCAGTCACCGGCAAGATACCACTCACCATGCCCGAGTTTAAAAATACAAAGAAGAAAAAGGTCAGTCCAATAGCTCCGGCATATAAACGTCCAAAATTATGAAAACTGTTTAAGCCAATCATCAAACAACGAATAATAATGGCAGTAAATAAACTGAACAGCAGAAAAACACCAATAAAACCGAATTCTTCGGCATAGGTCGACATAATAAAGTCGGTATGATGCTCGGGCAGATAACCCAAATGCGATTGTGTCCCTTCAGTATAACCTTTGCCTGTGGAACCACCTGAACCAATGGCGATTTTGGACTGAATGATATTCCAGCCTGCACCCAATGCATCCGACTCCGGATCAAACATCGTGGTAATACGTTTCTTTTGATACTCTTGTAGTACGAACATCCATAAAACTGGTGCTGCCACAGCCAGTGCTGCTGCCGCACCAACAATCAGACGCCACGACATCCCGCTTAAAAACAAGACAAAAACACCCGGAACCACCAAACCAATATTCAAATCAGGTTGGAGTGCAACCAAAACAAATGGTATAGCCAGTAAAATTAATGCACCGACAATATGTACAAATTTGGGAGGAAATGGCTTACGTGCAAAATACCAGGCCATCATCAAAGGCATGGCAAATTTCATCACCTCACTCGGTTGCATACTCCCAATACCAGGCAAAGTAATCCAACGCGTTGCACCCAGGCGTTTTTCACCAATCACAAACACCAAGAGCAGCATGAATATGCCAAAGGCATACAGGTAGGGACTGATCGCCTGATAGACTTTCGGTGGAATCTGCGCACAGATAAATAGCAGCACAAAACCAATCCCGAAACTGATCGCCTGACGAACAACCATCCCGGAATCTTCAGAGGTCGCGCTATACACCACCATCAACCCCAGGATTGCATTGAGAACCAGAAAGCACAACAACCAGGGATCAAGGTGCAACTTGGTCCACCGGGAGGAATCTTGCGGGTTAATACTACGTCCATCACGCAAAGAATGACGTAAAAACCGATACTGCTGTGAAGGTATCATTGGCCAAAAGGTGAAAAAGAATGATGGCAAAATTATAAGTGAAAGCTATAGGGAATAGATCGCTATAGCCAGATTTATTCTGTTTTTATTTAAATTTTATCGAATATATTTTTAAGCCTGAGCTTGTAAAATCAGCTTGGCCAGTTCCAGATCATCCGGATAGGTAATTTTAATATTATCGGAACGCCCTTGCACCACACTCACCTGCTCACCGATATGTTCCAGTGCGCTGGCTTCATCGGTAATGTTAGCACCATCCTGCAAAGCCTGTTCAATCGCCCGTTTTAATGTGCCCAGCTTGGCCATTTGCGGCGTTTGTGCCTGCCAGAGCATGGAGCGATCCACCGTTTCCTCAATATCAGAACCGGTGACTACACGCTTAAGTGTATCTCGTACCGGAATCGCCAGAATCGCAGCCCGATCCTGTGCAATTGCCGTATTGACCAACTGTTGAAGACAATCCAGACTGACACAAGGGCGTGCCGCATCATGCACCATGATCCAGTCATCTTCAGAGGCCATTGCAGATAAATAATTTAATGCATTCAGCACCGAATTCACTCGCTCTGCGCCGCCCAAACAAAAATGTGCTTTTTCCAGATCGGAAAATGGCAGAGTTTTTGCGACATTGTCCTGTGTACCAATCGCCAATACATAACCAGTCAAAGGCAATTGATTCAGACGTGCAACGGTATGTTCAAGAACAGTTCGTTGTTGAAGCGTCTGATATTGCTTGAGTTCTGTTTTAGAAAAACGGCTACCTGAACCTGCAGCAGGAAGAATGACCCATAATTTACGGGGTATTTGTTGGCTCAGGTGACTCATTGGTTCGCAGATCTACTTTAGAATTTGGATTAAGATAGATGGGTTTATATTGAGTACTGATCGTGCTCATTTGAATAAAAGTTTCACGTGGCTTAATCAGGCCAAGATCTAAACGCGCATGTTCTTCGATGGCTTCAATACCATTCTTTAAATCGTAGACTTCTGCCGCCAGAACGCGATTACGTTCTTTCAGCTCATCATTCAATTCCATTTGCTGCTGGATTTTCTGGGTCAGCTGCTGATGATCATGATAACCACCTTCACCAAACCAGTATAAATATTGAAACCCTGCGATCAAAATGATCGCAAGGCCCAACAGTACTTTACTCGCAGTCGAGTCGAATACATTTAACATTGACATAAGTCGCTTAGTTCAAACCTTTAAACTCAGCTTTACCGCGATATGCAGCATTAGTCAATTCTTCAATACGAAGTAACTGATTATATTTCGCTACACGGTCAGAACGGCAAAGTGAACCGGTTTTGATTTGACCTGCTGCTGTACCGACTGCAAGATCCGCAATGGTTGAATCTTCAGTTTCACCTGAACGGTGTGAAATCACAGTAGAGTAACCATTTTCTTTGGCAAGATAGATCGCATCTAAAGTTTCAGTCAAGGTACCGATCTGGTTATATTTGATCAGGATCGAGTTACCTACTTTTTCGTTGATACCACGTTGCAGGATTTTAGGATTCGTTACGAACAGGTCATCACCTACCAACTGGATCTTGTCGCCAAGAATCGAAGTCAGGTAAGACCAGCCTTCCCAATCCGACTCATCCAAACCATCTTCAATTGAAATAATTGGGTATTGGTTTACAAGGCCAGCCAAATAGTCAGAGAACTGGTTGCTGGTGAACGCTTTGTTGCCTTCGCCCGCAAGAATGTACTGACCATTTTTGTAGAATTCTGAAGATGCACAATCCAGCGCCAGCATAATGTCAGAACCTGCTTTGTAGCCAGTTTGACCAATTGCTTCAAGAATAACCGTGATTGCTTCTTCGTTAGAACGAAGGTTTGGTGCGAAACCACCTTCATCACCCACAGCAGTGTTTAAACCTTTTTTGTTTAAAACTGATTTTAAAGAATGGAAGATTTCAGCGCCAGCGCGTAAAGCTTCAGAGAATGAAGTGAAGCCCACTGGCTCAATCATGAATTCTTGAATATCAACGTTATTGTCTGCATGTGAACCACCATTGATGATGTTCATCATTGGTACAGGCATGGTCAAAATCGAGTTGTTGCGAAGGTCTGCAATATATTGAAAAAGAGGAATTTTCTTTTCATCAGCAGCAGCACGTGCAGCAGCCAAAGATACAGCTAAAGTTGCGTTTGCACCCAGTTTTTCTTTGTTTTCAGTACCGTCTAAAGCAATCATCGTGTTATCGATGTCTTTTTGTTCGAATACAGATTTACCAAGCAAAGCATCACGGATTAAGGTGTTTACATTATTTACCGCAGTTTTAACACCTTTACCTAAGTAACGTGCTTTATCGCCATCACGAAGTTCTAAAGCTTCACGAGAACCAGTTGAAGCACCAGATGGTGCACATGCACGGCCAACTACGCCAGATGCTAAGATTACGTCTGCTTCGATGGTAGGGTTACCACGAGAGTCCAAAATTTCACGTGCACGAATGTCAACGATTTGGCTCATGAACTATTCCTCAGTTGATTAATATGAGCTGCCTTTAGGGCAGCGCAAGAGTGATAAACTCAGTGTGTATCTAACTTTTCGAAACCTTTGACCAAGGTATCCAATTCTTTTAGCTGTGCCAAGAAAGGCTCAAGTTGAGACATGCGCAATGCACATGGGCCATCACACTTGGCTTTCTCTGGATCAGGATGTGCTTCCAGGAACAAACCTGCAAGACCGGTTGCCATACCTGCACGCGCCAATGTGGTAATCTGGGCGCGGCGTCCGCCAGCAGAATCGGCACGGCCACCTGGAGTTTGCAAGGCATGCGTCACATCAAAGAACACAGGCACATTCATTTCTTTCATGATATCGAAGCCCAGCATGTCTACAACCAAATTGTTATAGCCAAATGCTGAACCACGCTCACAAATGATCAGTTTGTCATTTCCTGCTTCCAGACACTTATGCAAAATATGACGCATTTCGTGTGGTGCAAGGAATTGTGCTTTTTTGATGTTGATGATGGCATCGGTTTTTGCCATGGCTTCCACCAGATCCGTCTGACGACTCAAGAAAGCCGGCAACTGGATAATGTCCGCCACTTCTGCAACAGGCGCCGCCTGGTACGGCTCGTGTACATCAGTGATGATTGGCACATTAAAGTGTTTTTTAATGTCAGCTAACCACTCGAGACCTTTGTCGAGGCCTGGGCCACGGAACGAATTCAAGCTTGAACGGTTGGCTTTATCAAAGCTGGCCTTGAACACATAGGGAATACCCAAACGTGTACAAATATCGACATAAGTCTCAGCGATCTCAAAAGCCAAGTCTTTAGATTCAAGTACATTCATTCCGCCGAATAATACAAATGGCAAATGATTTGCCATTTGTATATCGCCCAAACGTACAATTTCTTGTGGTTTTAATTGCGACATTTAAACTTCCTAGTTGTGTCCTACACACCGATTATTGAGTTTTTTGGTACTGCTTTTTCGCAGCATCAATGAAACCGGCAAATAATGGATGACCTTCACGTGGTGAGCTGGTAAATTCCGGGTGGAATTGTACCGCAATAAACCAAGGATGTTGAGGAATTTCAACTGTTTCTACCAGATGCTGTACCGGTGAATAACCAGAAATCTTCATGCCTTTTTCTTCAAGCAATGGGATATAACGGTTGTTCATTTCGTAACGGTGACGGTGACGCTCAATGATTTCTTCAGAACCATAGATTTCAGCTGTTTTTGTGCCTGCAACCAGTTCAGATTTTTGAGCCCCTAGACGCATGGTGCCACCCAAATCAGAGTCAGCAGAACGTTGCTGAACTTCACCGCGCTCATCTAACCATTCAGTGATCAAGCCAATCAATGGAGATTTGGTCGAACGGTTAAATTCAGTCGACGTTGCATCGCTAATGCCCACAACATTACGTGCATATTCGATTACAGCCAACTGCATACCTAAGCAAATACCAAGGAAAGGTACACCGTTTTCACGTGCGAATTGAATCGCCTGCATTTTGCCTTCAGTACCACGTTCACCAAAACCACCTGGAACCAGAATCGCATCGGCATCTTTCAATACTTCGTTCACGTCCTGGCTTTCAAGTTCTTCTGCATTGACATAGTCAATTTGGACTTTAACGCGGTTTTTCACCCCGGCATGTAAAAGTGCTTCGTTCACAGATTTATACGCATCTGGAAGTTCTACATATTTACCGACCATCGCTACACGAACGGTGTATTCTGGGTTCAATAATGCTTCTACCACGTTATCCCAATCGGTTAAATCCGCTTCAGGAAGGTCGTTATAACCAAAACGTTCGCAGATTAAATCATCAACATTCTGTTCGTAGAAAGTACGTGGAATCTGATAGATCGAACGTGCATCTTTACATACCACAACGGCACGTGCTTCAACGTTGGTAAATAATGCAATTTTACGGATAGTATCTGCATCTACATCGTACTCGGTACGGCAGATGAGAATGTCTGGCTGAATACCAATCGACAGAAGTTCTTTAACAGAGTGCTGTGTTGGTTTGGTTTTTAATTCTGCTGCAGACTTAATGTATGGGAGTAACGTTAAGTGCATTAACATGGTACGTTTATGACCAAGTTCAACCATTAGCTGACGTACAGATTCCATGAATGGGAGAGATTCAATGTCACCTACTGTACCGCCGATCTCTACAATCGCAACATCATAGCCTTCGCCTGCACGCAGGACACGCTCTTTGATATTGTCAGTAATGTGTGGAATAACTTGCACAGTACCACCCAGATAGTCACCACGGCGTTCTTTGTTCAGAACATCTTGGTAAACACGACCTGATGTGAAGTTATTCAGTTTGGTCATTTTCGCACGACGCAAGAAACGTTCGTAGTAACCCAAATCTAAGTCTGTTTCAGCACCGTCTTCTGTAACAAAAACTTCACCATGTTGGAATGGGCTCATCGTCCCTGGATCGACATTAATGTATGGATCCATTTTTACCATGGTCACTTTTAAACCACGAGCTTCTAAAAGTGCAGCAACAGAAGCAGCTGAAATACCTTTACCTAGTGATGAAACTACACCACCAGTAACGAAAATAAAATGGGTCATTGGGTTTCTCGTACAATCGAGCCTAAATCGGCCTGCAATGTTGCGCAATTTTACTTTACCTTGTACCTAGAAAGCAAAGTCAATCCGCATCAATTCAAAGAACAATAAACAATTGACTATTCTAACAGCAATTCCAATAAAAAATTACTGTAAGTTCATATGATTTCTATCTTGTAATTTGCTGCTATAATAGTGTAATCCCCTCCACACTTTTCTGTTTGATGCAATGATGATGAAGAAATTTTTACTCTGTACCGTAATCCTGACTGGCCTGAGCTTGACTGCGTGTGTAAAAAAAGAAGCACCTAAAGAAGAAGAACAAGTTGAGGTTAATCCAGCACCTGAAGTTGTAACGCCTGAACCAGCACAATTTGAACCGCTTGAGCCGGTAGAAGAAGCGGTAATTGAAGAAGTTCCAGAGACAACTGTGGAAATTCAACGTGAACAGACAGCTAACACGACGACTGAAATTCGTCGTGAAGTGAAGAAGCCTGAACCTGTTGAAGCTACACCAGCTCCAACAAGAACGCCGTCAGAAAACAATCCAGCTCCAGAGCCTTCAAAACCTGCAGCAACGCCTAAATCAAACTCTGATTCAAACAAATCTGAAGAAGACGCTGTGGCTGATGCCATTGCAGCAGCGATGCCAGCGCTTGATTAATCAAGAGAATTCATCAAAAAAACCCAGCTTTTGCTGGGTTTTTTTATTACTCTTTTTTAAGCAGATGTCGGTGCAGAATTACGAGACAAGTGCATCAAATAGTCTGCCATTAATCGCGTAGCCCACGATTCTGTTTGCATCAGACCTTGATAAAATCCGCAATGACTGCCTTTTTTGGTGGTAATCACCATGATATTCGACATTGCCCGAATTTTTTCTTTATAAGGTTCCAGATTCTGGATATGACACACCGGATCATCTTCCGCATTTAAAATCATTAATGGAACTTTAATGTTTTCAAATACATAAATTGGATTCGTGGCCTTACTATAACTCTCATAGTCTGAAAAACCGGCCAGTTGATAATAACGCTGTTCAAACTCCGATAAGTCTTTTACCTCCAGCAATTGCTTCCAGGAAGGATAAATTTGCCAGGTTTCCTGATAAGGATGAATAAAGCGTTTGATTAGTTTTTTGGCCATGACTTTGCTATAAAACGGATGTACATGGGCAAATCCAGTTTCGGTGTTATAGCCTGGACATAAGGCAAAAGCCGCTTTTAACGGTGTTTGTGATCCCTCTTCTCCGAGATAACGCACCAGCAAGCCTGTACCCGCAGAAGATCCGACCCCATACAGCTCAGACTGAGGAAATCTATCCTGTATATACAGCAGTTGTTCACGTAGATCTTGGGTCGAGCCGAACAGGTTCATTTTAGCTACAGGCATGGGCAGGTCTGCATGCCCACGGCGCAAACACAAGGCCACTCGCCAACCGGTATGTTTATGCAGATCCTGTACCAGTTCACGCATCGACTCTGGAGAGCCGGTGATGGTATGTAATAAGACAATGGTCGGTGTATTTGCTGGCAAATCCAGCCCATACCAGGCAATACCGGTAATCCCGCCATCCGACATTTTTAGCTGTTCAAGTACATCATATTTAAGTTTAATCGTATGTTTTTTAATAAGATCCAAATATAGAATATGTGCGTGTGCATTGGCTAACCACGGCGTAGGACGATATTTTTGTTGCAGCTGCGGTAAGCGTTCAATGAGTCCTGAAAAAACACCATTTGGATGGTAATACAGGGTCGGTTCATCTGCGCCACTGAAGCGATCCAGATATTCACTGGACAGCTGACCCAATTTTTTAAGCAACATTTTCATCTGTCATCCTCTCTAGTTCGACTAGCTGTGATTTACAAACTTCATGCCGACTTGAATCAATAATTCGAATTAAGTTTTAACTTGGAATGACTGCATCCGTTGGCCCATTTGTACCGCTAAGGCTTCAAGTCCAGACTTAGGCCGGATCATCACTTCAAAATCAATGATCTGACCTTCTTCATTAAACTGAATCATGTCAACTCCCTTGAGTTTTTTATCGCTTACCTGAGCAGAAAACTCAAGTACGACATTGTTACCATCTTCACTTATAAATTCACGGTGATAAGTGAAGTTTTCAAAGACTTGGATCACATTGCTCAGAATAAAAAAGACCACCTGTTTGCCAGGATAAGGATGAAAAGCCACAGGTGAGCGAAATACAACATCCTCAGCAAGTAACTCATTCAAGATCGACATATCGCGGGTTGCTAACATCTCGTGCCAACGATCAATGGATTTTTTTGTAGTTTCGATGCTCATTTGAGGTTCCTTTTTTGTTTTGATATTTTAAATACAGAGCGCTCCCCCTTTATTAAAGGTGAGAAGTACTGCTTCACAAGGGAGATTCTTTCTTATAAATCCTCTCCTTTAATAAAGGAGAGGAAAAAAAGCAGGTTTTAATATTTTTAGATCACCGCTGCCAATTCAGCCCCCTGACGAATGGCACGTTTAGCATCTAACTCACCCGCTTCTTTGGCGCCACCAATCAAGTGTACACTTTTACCAGCAGATTTTAACTCATCAAACATGGCGGTATAAGATTCCTGACCAGCACAAATAATGACATTATCCACTTCCAACACCATTTGCTTATCATTGACGGTGATATGCAAGCCCTGATCATCAATCCTGTCATAGCTGGCACCCGCAATCATTTTCACGTCACGATGTTTAAGCCCTGTGCGGTGAATCCAGCCCGTGGTTTTACCCAGACTAGAACCCACAGAAGCAGCTTTTCGTTGCAATAAGTAAATTTCACGAGATGATTTTTCCAGAACTGGAGTTTTTAAACCACCGACCTGATCATATTTGGTATCGATGCCCCATTCATCATAGAATTTTTCTGGATTGATACTGCCACTTTCCCCTTCATGGCTCAGAAGTTCCGCGGTATCAAAACCAATACCCCCCGCACCAATAATCGCCACACGCTGTCCCACAGCTTTACGCTCTTTTAACACCTCGAGATAAGATAAGACTTTTGGATGATCAATCCCCGGAATATCCAGTTGACGCGGGGTTACCCCTGTTGCCACGACAATCTCATCAAATGCTGACGCTTCAAGTTCTGCAAAACTGGCAGTATGATTTAACTTTAACTTGATGCGTGGCTGCAACTCGATTTGACGTTTAAAGTAGCGCAAGGTTTCATAAAATTCTTCCTTGCCCGGAATGGTTTTGGCAATATTAAATTGTCCCCCAATCTGTGCAGCCGCATCAAATACCGTGACCTGATGACCACGATTCGCTGCATAGACTGCAAAACTTAAACCGGCAGGACCTGCCCCAATCACGGCAATATTTTTCGCTTCGCCAACGTCTTTGAAGATGAGTTCGGTTTCATAACAGGCCCGTGGATTGACCAGACAGGTGGCAATTTTCATCGAGAAAATATGATCCAGACAGGCCTGATTACAACCGATACACGTATTGATCTCATCGCTACGACCCTGTTCAGCTTTAAGCACAAACTCAGAGTCAGCCAGCATTGGACGCGCCATGGAAATCATATCGGCATCACCAGAAGCCAGTACATACTCAGCCATCTCAGGTGTATTGATGCGGTTAGAAGTAATGAGAGGAACTTTTACCAGACCTTTGAGCTTGCGGGTAACCCAGGTAAAGGCTGCACGAGGAACCTTGGTGGCAATTGTCGGAATACGTGCTTCATGCCAGCCGATGCCGGTATTGATAATCGTGGCACCGGCTTTTTCAATGGCTTTAGCCAGTTGTACCACTTCATCTAAAGTTGAGCCACCTTCCACCAGATCCAGCATAGACAGACGATAGATAATAATAAAGTTTTCACCGACCATTTCACGGGTACGGCGCACGATCTCGATCGGGAAACGAATGCGGTTTTCATAGCTGCCGCCCCATTCATCATCACGATGATTGGTTCGCGCTGCAATAAACTCGTTAATCAAATAACCTTCCGACCCCATAATTTCTACGCCATCATAACCGGCATACTGTGCCAGCTTGGCACAATTGGCGAAGTCATCAATAGTTTGCTGAACCTCAGCTGAACTCAAGGCATGCGGCTTGACCGGGTTAATGGGTGCCTGAATCGGAGAGGGTGCAACATTTTCTGCCTGATAGGAATAACGGCCCGTGTGCAAAATTTGCAGGGCAATTTTCCCGCCTGCATCATGCACCGCTTGGGTAATCACTTTATGCTTTTCAGCTTCTTCGACACTGTCAAGCTTGGAGCCGCCCTGAAACGTCACCCCATGATCATTGGGTGAAATACCACCCGTCACGATTAAGGCCACGCCACCTTTGGCACGCTCTGCATAAAAAGCTGCCATCCGCTCATATCCGCCGGGTGCTTCTTCAAGCCCCACGTGCATTGACCCCATCAGCACCCGGTTTTTGAGTGTGGTAAACCCTAAATCAAGCGGGGCAAGTAAATTCGGATATTTAGACATTTCAACTCCTTAGCGTGCTGATGTGCTGGCTATTTTTATTCAGCTGATCAGATATTGCATTTATCGATCAGAATTATGCAACTTGTTGCACTAATATATAAATCAGAATTGATTTTTATGCAACATGTTGCATAATAATCCCGAGTCATTTTTTTGAGACGTTTATGTCTTTATCGCATGTGCTACTGACCAGCCTGATTGAAAAACCCAGTACCGGAATAGAACTGGCGCGGCGCTTTGACCGCTCAATGGGATTCTTCTGGAATGCGACCCACCAGCAAATCTATCGAGAGCTGAACGCCATGTCAAAACAGGGTTGGATTTCAACACTCGAAGAAGAAGATGCACATTCACGTAAAAAAACCTATCAGGTTGAACTGCCCGGTCGTGAAGAATTGGCTCACTGGATGATACAGCAAAGTCCACCGGCACAGTTGCGCGAAGAATTGATGGTACGCTTACGTGCCGAAGCGCAGCTTGGTGGCAACAACACATTAGCGGAACTGGAACGGCATTTAGTCCTGCACAAAGAAAAACTCAACACCTATCAGCAAATTTTTGCCAAAGACTTTGCCCAAGCTGATGAAAATGATCGCACCCTGTATATTCATAAAATGATTTTACAACTCGGCATTGATCAAGAACTTGGCTGGATTCACTGGCTGGAAACCGTTATTCCGCGACTCAAACAGTTTAAATAAACGATCGGGATAAAAATAAGGAGAATATTCATGCCCTTTTATCGCATGCCAGACGGCGAACAGCTGTTTGTACGTGAATACGGTCAGGGTCAACCGGTTTTAGTGTTGTCTGGTCTGGGCATGTTGAGCTGGCAATGGGCGGCCTTTTTATATCCGCATAAAAACAGGTTTCGTTTTATTATTCCAGAATGGCGTGGTTTCGGTGCATCCAAAGACTGTAAAATTCCAGCAAATCTGGATGCAATTAACTGTCATTGGCAGGATGTGCGCTCAGTGGTAGATCAGCTCAAGTTCGATCGAGTCATAGTCATTGCCTACTCTATGGGGGCAACCACACTTATGCATGGTCTGCACTCTGATCATTTCGCTAAACGGATCACGGCTTATTTGCATATTGATCAGACACCCAAAATACCGGTAGATGATACTTGGGCTTTTGGTCTGTTTGGACCAAAACATGACGAATTTAGGGAGATTTTGCAGCAACTGTCTGTTCTCCTCGCTGCACATCCGCAAATTCAATTTATTCGCGATCTAGATCAAACGGTACGCCAACAGATTGGCGCATTGTGGCTGCGCTTTATCCAGCTGCAAAACAGTCATCCCTATAGTCTTAAAGCATTTGAGTTTTTACTGCATCAACCTCGCTTTCAAAGTTTATTACTGCCATCCAGCCGTGTGGACTACATGGCCTGGTATATCAACAATTATCTGTATCATCGAGAAGATTACCGTGAAGCATTAACCAAACTTCAATGTCCGGTGACTTTCTTTAGCGGCGCGCAATCCCGGCTCTATCCTTTTGAAGGACAGCGCCTGATTGCAGAAAGCCTGCCTCAAGCCAAACAGGTGATTTTTAAAAAATCCGGTCATACGCCCTTGCTGACTGAACCGCTAAAATTTTCCAGAGAACTCGGTGTCTTCTTGAAAGAGAATTCACAATCGAGTACTTCGGCAGTTTAAATATTCAGGAGAAAAATAATGAACAAACTGGTGGTCTTTTCAGGTGCGGGTATGAGCGCAGAAAGTGGCATCAATACCTTCCGTGACAGCGATGGTCTTTGGGAACAGTATCGGATTGAAGATGTCGCCACTCCACAGGCCTGGGCCAGAGATCCGCAACTGGTACAGCGCTTTTACAATGCACGCCGAAAAAATATTCTGGAGGCAGAGCCAAATACTGCACATCTCCAGATTGCGCAACTGCAACAAGATTATGATGTGCATGTCATTACCCAGAATATCGATGATCTGCATGAACGTGCCGGCAGCAGCAAAGTGATTCATCTTCATGGCAATATCCGACTGGCCAAAACCTCAGGTCCAGATGCACAAAGTACGACCGAATTCTATCCGGTTGAAGAAACTGATTTAGATTTAAACAAGCACTTTTGCACAGCAGGTTATCCACTGCGTCCACACGTGGTCTGGTTTGGCGAAGCCGTTCCTGCCTATGCAGAAGCCCAAAATTGTGTACAAGATGCCGATATTTTTGTGGTGATTGGCACCAGTCTGCAAGTTTATCCAGTGGCGGGATTGATTCATGACATTCCGGTATCTTGCCAGGCCTATTATATTGACCCCAGAGCAGACCAACAACAATTGCCGGTACAATTTCACAAGATCACCCAAACGGCTACTGACGGTGTGCAACAGTTGATTCAGCTCCTAGAAAAATAATTTCATCACAAGACATATGCTGTGTCATGTTCGATGATGATTATTCAGGTATTTAGAAAACGTAGCGACACTTAATCATATTGGTTACAGCCTAAATACTATCTAACTCTTACTGTCTATAGCATACACCTCGTGATTTTCTAAAGTGAAATAGCCGTATCTAAGGCGCCACACTTAAACCAAATTTCTTCAAATTTGGATATTCATATGGGGCATCTTCAGCTGGATAACGTAATGACTCGAGCCCATAAATTTGTGCAATATTCCATAAAATACTTTCACCCGCAGGTAGAGTTTGTGGCTGAATTTTATAAATTGAATCCTGATAAGCGCTATCACTATCAACAAATTTCCAGCCCTGTTGCTTAAACGAGTCAATAATGTCTTCTAGCCAAGCCGCATTAATGGCTCTTACATGAAGTAAAAGCACATGCTTGGGTGAACGTCCTAATGTTTGTTGTGCTAAATTATCGTAATACTGTGCTCGATCAAGCAAATGAAACAGATAAGCTTGTTTTAATTTATTCAGGCTTTCTTGATCTTGTGCTTGCTGATACTGCAAAAACAGTTGATTGTAATACCAATCACTCGCATCGATGCTAACAGTTCCCGATTGATAATGATGGGTTATCAGCCATTGTCGTACTCCTTCCCTTTTTTCTAGCGTATTTCCCTCTTTAAGAAATGGAAATCGGTAACGTGGTACAAATCCGGGTAATGTAGAAAATATTTGATGTCCTTGCTCTATGTCTTTTAAATAATTTTTCAAGCTAATGTCATCTTTATTTAGGTTAAGATGTAAATTTCCATGATTGCCTATTCGATGCCCCTGTTTCCCCCACTCTGAAATCATCTGCAACCCTTTTTCTGTGCTAATTTTACTGACGCTTGGATAGACAATAGCCAAAATTCGCTTTTGTTTTAGGGTATTTAGAATGTCATTATTGATATGACAAGCATCTGGGTTATTGGCTGGGTCTAGTCCATCATCGAAACTGAGGGCGATCTGTTGAGCAAAAGCCACATGAGAAACACAGAGACATAGGCTTAAGACAATTTTTTTAATCATAAATGAGTGCTAGAGCTTAGAAAATAAATACCTTTTAACCTAGCATAATTATTCAAACTGATTGAACTTTACATCGACGGCTAATACGAAATTTATTTATTATCTAAGCTTATATATTGAATGGCAATTTTTTTAATGAATCACCACTTAGCTGTGGTGTAATGAGATTCCAGACATTATAAATGAGCGCCTATGTATCACATTATCGAGTGTGTTGGCTTTTAAATTTTAGTAACTTCAATATTTTTTTAATTGACAGAACGTAACAATCAATTTTTAATCAGCAGATTGTTGCATAAATGGAATTTTGGAATGCTGACTGATCTTGATGATTTTTACTGCTTTGCACAGGTGGTGGAACATGGCGGCTTTAGCGCAGCCGAACGTGCAACAGACATCCCTAAATCCAAGCTTAGCCGTCGTGTCCATAACTTGGAAGAACGTCTAGGTGTCCGCCTGATTCAACGCAGTTCGCGTCATTTTGCGGTCACCGATATTGGCATGAACGTTTACCGCCATGCACAAGTCATGTTAAATGCAGCACAGGCAGCACATGATCTGGTCGATCATCTTAGTACCGAACCGCGTGGTACGATTAAAGTCAGTTTGCCGGTTTTAATTGCCCAGAATGAAATCGCCAAAATCCTGCCAAACTTCCTCAAGCAATATCCAGAAATTAAAGTTCAGATGATGATCACCAATCGCCGGGTCGATATCATTAATGAAGGCTGTGATCTGGCACTGCGGGTACGCTCCAATCTGGATGACGATCCGAATCTGGTCATCCGTCAGTTTGAAAAAATTGAACAGCATCTGTTTGCAAGTCAAGGTTATCTCAATCAGTTTGGTGAGCTAAAAACCCCCGAGCAACTGGCTGAACATAAGATTCTGACTATGGCAGAAGATCATACCGAACAATTTCTGACCTTACAAAACGAGCAGCAAGAACAAAAGAAAATTCGGGTCAGTCCAACTGTATTGGGTTCAGACCTCAATATGTTGGCGCAACTTGCGGCTTCAAGCTGCGGGGTGACCTTATTGCCAGATAACGTGGTAGAGCAGTATGTGGCACGTGGCGAACTGGTACGGGTTTTACCTGACTGGAAAGCACCGCATGGTATTTTTCATGCGGTTTATCCCTCACGTCGCGGTCTGCTGCCTGCAGTCCGGGTATTTATTGACTATCTGGTCGCAGAATTAAACCATAGCTAATAAAAATATGGACAAAAAAATAGCTCATTCTTGGGGAAAAATGAGCTAGAGAAACAGGTCACTACAGCACAGTGAATAAAAAAGGAAACTTTGTAACTGATTCTCAGTCTAACCAGACTTCTATTTTCAAACCATTGTTTTGCTGTAGTGTTTTGTATATTTTTGTCAGCAAAAACGATGAACTTGTAAATTTGGCAAGTCAAAAGTTTTTAACAGAAATCCCGTCAAAATTTTAAATTTCCGGATAATCACCCGTGCCTTCAGGCCATGGAGAGAGTAATTCAAATCCGGTTTCGGTCACATAAACCATATGTTCCCATTGTGCAGACCACGATTTATCCGTGGTAACCACAGTCCAGCCATCTTTTAGTTCTTTGACACGAGCTTTACCCATATTTACCATCGGCTCAATGGTAAAGACCATACCCGGCACCAGCTTGATGCCTTGACCCGGCTGTCCATAATGCAGAATATTCGGTTGTTCGTGATAAACCTTGCCGATGCCATGACCGCAATACTCACGCACAATCGAATAGCCTTCACGCTGTGCAACGGTTTGAATTGCATAACCAATATCGCCTAAGGTAGCTCCCGGCTTCACTGCATGAATCCCGGCCAGCATCGCTGCATAGGTGGTATTGACCAGACGTCTGGCTTCTGGAGATGGCGTTCCCACATAATACATCCGGCTGGTATCACCGAAATAACCATCTTTGATGATCGCCACATCAATATTGATAATATCACCATCCTGCAACACGGTTTTTGAGGATGGAATACCGTGACAGACTACTTCATTCGGCGAAATGCAGGTGGTCTTGGTATAACCATAATAGCCAATATTGGCCGGTGTTACTTTTAGAGTATTGATAATAAAATCATGACAGAGATCATCCAGATATTCGGTCGTGACACCTGGCTTGACATGCTCCCCGATCATCGCTAAAACTTCTGCGGCCAAACGCCCAGATATCCGCAATTTTTCTACATCTTGCTCAGTTTTAAGACTAATCGCTGGAGCTCGCATATATCTATCCTCACTATGAATATCTGAATTATAGTCCCTTTTTTGTTACATATGTCACAGTTAGTGGATTTCATCACCGCAATTTTTCTGGAAATCAGAATTTCAACTGTTGCTTATTCATACAAACAATAATTTGAGAATTTTAAAGAAAATTCAGATCAATCCATATAGTGGGCTTAGATCATCTATTTTTTAGCTGATTATCAATCAGATATTTCTACCAAAATTTGAATGAATGGTTATCTGAGCAGCAAAATCAATAGATTCAAGGCCTGTCGCCTTAAAATAAACTCCAAAAAGCTGGACATATACACTAAAATCGCTTTCTTTTGGTCGATTGATCTCCCTTTATGACAAGTCTGCGTACCCGGGATATTGTCGCCCTAGGTTTTATGACCTTTGCACTGTTTATTGGTGCGGGCAACATTATCTTCCCTCCGATTGTGGCTCAACAAGCCGGTGAACATGTATGGCTCGCTGCTTTAGGTTTCCTTATTACTGCAGTCGGCTTACCTGTAATCACCATTATTGCGTTGTCGCGTGTTGAAGGTTCTATTCAGGCACTCAGTTCCCCACTTGGTAAAGCAGCCAGTATTTTACTGACTGTGGTGTGTTACTTAGCTGTTGGCCCTTTATTTGCAACACCGCGTACTGCAACCGTTTCTTATGAAATTGGTTTTTCTTCTTACTTTGGTGATGAATCGAGCAGCCTGCTCATGTACAGCATCATCTATTTTTCTATAGTCACTGTGGTGTCTTTATATCCAAACAAGATTCTGGATACAGTTGGCTATTTCCTGTCACCGCTTAAAATTATTTCTTTGATCATTTTGGGTGTGGCAGCCGTAATGATTCCTGCCAGCAATCCACCGGCAGCGATCAATAATTACGTTACCAGTCCGGTGACTGAAGGCATCGTCAATGGTTATTTGACCATGGACACTTTAGGTGCTTTGGTTTTCGGGATCGTGATTGTGAAAGCGATTACTTCACGTGGTGTAACCGATAAAAAACTGATTACCAAATATGCGGTGAATGCCGGCATTATTTCCGGTATTGGTTTAACACTGGTGTATTTAAGTCTGTTTAAACTCGGACTCGGTAGCCACGAAATTGCACCGAATGCAGCCAATGGTGCCATTATCCTGCATGCCTATGTACAACATGCCTTTGGTGATATGGGTGCTTATTTCCTGTCTGGCATGATTTTTATTGCCTGTATGGTGACTGCGATTGGCCTGACCTGCGCCTGTGCCGAATATTTCTCCAGTTTGACTAAAATTCCATACAAGATTTTTGTATTTATTCTGGTCGGTTTCTCACTGATTATTTCAAATCTGGGTTTAACCAAACTGATTGCCGTTTCGGTGCCCGTATTGAGCGCGATTTATCCACCTGCAATTAATGTGATTTTATTGAGCTTCTGCGCTAGCTTCTTCAAAAAACCGTCTCATGTGATTGCACCAGTGACGCTAGTGGCATTTATCTTCGGTATTTTTGATGGAATAAAAGTTGCTGGTTTTGAATTGCCTGCCGTACTACAAAATTTGCCGCTCTCAGAACAGAATCTGGCCTGGTTTATTCCATCCATGATTGTATTGCTAATTGCAGCTGTGATTGACCGTATTAGAAACTAATCTTTCTAGGCTGTCTGATAAAGATCGTATTTTTACCCAAAATCCGGTTTTAGCGTGATCAATAATTGTCAGGTTTTACCCAAACGGACTTTTATTGTTTCTTACAGACAATATCAAATCATCGCTGTGTGTCTATTTACTCGTGCTTTTTCCAGAAAGTGTGATTCATAATTAGGCTCGAATGATCCTATTTTTAATATAAATATAAATAATTTTTTGAATTTTAGCTTTTAGATACATGTTGTTGCTGACTTAAACCATCTTGCCCCCTGACTTATACACAGTCTTACATTCTATTGATTAACACTACATATCTTTGGCGTAGAATTTGCATTTTCTATCTGCTCACATCAAACAATTGCTAGCTATTGTTTTCATGACGATATGGAGGTGTAATCTGAATATATAATGCTTTACTAATCAATTGATTATGCATTTTTACGACTAAAGAAGGCCATTTTGACCTTGAAAGTGCAGCCCGATGGTTGCAAAGGCTGATATTAAACAGTACAACTGTATGTTCAATTCTGACTAACTTAATCTGCTTTAGTCTTCAATAACATAAATAAATGGGAGGGATGGAGATGTTATCATTACATTTCAACAAGCAAGTCTTCATTGACGCTCTTAAAGCCAACGACACCAATCTGGTGACATTTATATGCACCACTTTTGCACTTATGCTGACTTTAACCGTCCATTGCTTAATTCAAGGTAATTTAAAACTTGAATACTTTGGTTATGCGCTGATCGTCTCAGCTGCTTTCTTCCTGTGGGCTGCCATAGACCAGAAATACCGATAATCAAATTTTAAATTAGCCCAGATGGATGATGTGGCCAGTCATCCATCTGGTAAAAAAACCAAAATATTACTTTTAAGAATAATTAAAATAGCCCACCAAATGCGCCATAGAGTAAAATCCCCGTTCCTCCAAGTTCTGCAATAATTAATCCCAGCATTGCCAAGCTCATCAGACTGCCAGGTAGATGAAACCGACCCAGTTGATGCGGTTGCTTAAACTGATTGGTGGTATCTTGCAGGAAACCATGCAGCATATAAGCTGCAATCGAAAAACTAAAAAATACGATATTCACCAGTACGCAGATCAAATTCATGGCACTGGATAAATCGGAATAATATGCCAGAACTGCCAGAATTAGCGTCGCTGGTGCATATAGCAGACTGCTACGATGGGCAATATCGACATAATAATGTGCGCGTGACTGTGGTGATTGACGGATCTGCCAATACTTCCAGACCCCGGTAAACATCCCAATCCACAAGAATATTCCACTAAAAATAATGGCGATTTTAACGGCCAGTGCAAGTTCCATTGATAGCATAAGCTCATTCCATATCTATTATTTTACTGACTTTTAAGTCATGCTTTGCGCAAGCATCCCTTCAAAAACTGTATAAAGTTAAAGCTTCATCAGGAAGCTAAAATCATAGTGTATCGTATGTCTGAATTTGAAACATTGACTCTACAGTGCCAGGATGGCTATCACTTAAGTGCACGCTTTTATGCGGCTTCTTCAGAATCTGAAAAACGTCCGGTATTGGTCTGTCCTGCCACAGGTATTACCCAACAGTTTTATCATCATTTCTGCATCTGGTTGCAAGCTCAGGGCTATGCGGTACTGGTCTTTGACTTTCGGGGAATTGGTGAGTCACTCGCAGGCCCTTTAAAACAGTCCAAAGCCAGCATTGTGCAATGGGGTCAACTGGATATTCCCGCCGCGATTGATGCTTTATTAGCACGTACTCATGCAGAAAAAGTGATTTTGCTGGGGCATAGTGCTGGTGGTCAGCTTCTGGGGATCGTACCGAATTATGACAAAGTTGCAAAAGTGGTGGCTGTTGCTGGCTCAACCGGACATATCAAAGGACTTAAAGGTAAAACCAAACTGCTGGCGCCGGTCATGTTCAATCTCATTTTCCCACTGGCCCGTATGAGCAAAGGATATGCTCCAACTCAAGCGATTGGCATGGGCGAAAATCTGCCTAAAGATGTGGCGCGTGAATGGGCACAGTTCTGTAGCAAACCGGGCTATGTCATGAATGCAATGGGTAAAACCATATTGCCACGCTCAGATTTTCATGCTCAAATCACCTGCCCGATTATTTCGATCTGGTCATCGGATGATGAAATTGCAACAGAAGCAAATGTAAAAGATTTACTGCGTTTATACCCCAATGCAGACACTCAGATGATTGAGCTTCAACCTAAAAGATATGCGCATAAAGCCATTGGCCATATGCTGATGTTTAAAAAATCACATCAAAACTTATGGCCGGTGATTGAACAACAATTGACGGTTTAAATCAGATTTAGATGGTTATTTGCAAGCTGCTATGTTCTAATACACTCAGTTTGAGATGAGCCTCTTACAGTATATGGGCTTGACCTATATACGACTAGCCCCTAACCATGGGGCTTTTTATTGCATGTATGATTTTAAAAACGTATTAACATTTAGCCGAAAAATGCAATGATGCTTTGGATCACCACAGCATTCACAATATCAATAAAAAATGCACCACACAGCGGTACAATTAAAAAAGCTTTATGTGATGGACCATAGCTATTGGTCACCGCCTGAATATTGGCAATCGCTGTCGGTGTTGCCCCCATACCAAAACCACAATGCCCTGCCACTAATACTGCTGCATCGTAATTTTTGCCCATGATTCTAAAGGTCACAATTGCGGTAAATAAAATCAATACCGCTGTCTGCGCCAATAAAATGGTAATGAGCGGACCTGCCAAATCGGCCAGTAACCAGAGTTGCAGTGATAGTAAAGCCATAGATAAATACAGGGATAAAGACGCATTGCCAAATACATCGATTGCACGGTCGAAGATATCGACTTTCAGCACATGCTCCAAGACATTACGCACAATCACACCTGTGCCTAAAGCCCATACAAAAGTGGGCAATTCAAACCATCTTCCCTGGCTGAAGTCTGTCATCTGATTGGCGACAAAAATACACAGGGCAAACATCCCCAAAGTCGACACGGCATTACTGGATGTAATCAATCGGGTTTTCTTTGGATACTCAAAGGGTGCGGTGTTAATGTGCGATTCGAGCTGCTGTTCATTAGTCTCTTGCGCTACTGTTTCAGCCAGTTGGTTGCGTTTAATCAGGAACTTGGCAACTGGACCGCCCACAAGTCCACCAATAATCAAGCCAAAGGTAGCACTTGCCATACCAAGGACAACTGCTCCCTGGATCGCATATTGAGTTTCCAGAACCTCGCCCCAGGCACCGGCGGTACCATGACCACCCGTTAAGGTGACGGAACCGACAATCAAGCCAATCAGTGGATCAAGTCCAAGCGCTGTGGCTAAACTCATACCGACAGCATTTTGCACGACTACAAATAAAATGACACAGACCAAGAAGGTCAGGAGCGATTTTCCACCTTCTTTCAGTTTCAAAAAGTCTGCACTTAAGCCAACAGAAGTAAAGAACATCAGCATCAGGATGGTTTGAATTTGTGCGTCAAATGTGGCACTGATATTAAACAATTTATAGAGAATAAAGGCCGTAATCGCTGCGACTAAACCACCGATTACAGGTTCAGGTAAGTTATAGTTCCTAAAGAAGCTAATTTTACTAACAAGATACCGCCCAATAAAAAGAAAAAAAACAGCAATTACTAGAGTGCCAAAGGCATCTATTTCATAAGTCATAACATTCCCTATTGGCTTTATTTTCATACAGTTTTGGGAAAGAGAGATGAAAAATCAATCATAGAAATGTAATGCAAGTTATTGTTTCTAATAATTGTTTAATTTATAGCCCGAATAGACGCAATTAACGTGATGGAATATCATAAACCCAGTTGCGCGCTTGCTGATCTGTGGTTGTCTCACACACATAGTAATCGTGATTCCACGCGTCTTGATGGAAGATTTCTTTCTTCGCATAAATGACTTTCTTTGAGTTTTCGACACACTCAAAGTTGTCACCTTGGTCTTTGACTTGAGTTCCATTAAGAAAACCGCCAATACAGAGGAATCGGGATTGTTTAGGCATGTTTTAGGTCAACTTGCTAAATTATTTTTCAATGTGGGGATTAAACGATTTATTGGATAAAGTGTAAAGCATTACCAATAAAAGTTTTTCAATATTGGACATACTCAAAAATTTAATTCTGAAGTTGTGAAAAGATACAGAATTTCATGCTGCAAAATTTAAATTAGATGTCAACTCCCACCCTTTCTGTATCAATTCAAATATTTCCCCCTTATTACCAATATCACGTATTAATTTTTTATTTATTAATGACTCTAAGGCCTCATCATATTTAAAAAATTCTCTATTATTTTCCATACCTAATTTTTGAGTTCTAATTTTAATTTCTTATTTTCATAAAAAAAATAAGGGCTGACAAATCAGCCCTTATTTTATACCGCTTATTACTTAATTAACAAAGAAAATCATAGATTTGCTCTTGCGCTAGGGAAAAGCCTTTCGGCTTTTCTTAATCCTAGCTCATTAAGTCAATTGAGCAGCAGCAATTTTCTTCGTATCAACATTCGCAGCAGCGTTAGTATATTCGCTCATCTTGTCGAAGCTTAAGTATTGATAGATGTCAGCTGACATACTATCAATTTGAGCTGCATATTGTTGGTATTCTTCTGGAGTTGGTAATTTACCCAATACAGCAGCAACAGATGCAAGTTCAGCAGAAGCCAAGTAAACGTTAGCCCCCTGACCTAAACGGTTCGGGAAGTTACGTGTAGACGTCGATACACAAGTTGTGTTCGGAGCTACACGTGCCTGGTTACCCATACATAATGAACAACCTGGCATTTCAGTACGCGCACCAGCTTTACCATAAATATTATAGAAACCTTCTTCCATCAACTGATGTTCGTCCATACGCGTTGGCGGAGCAATCCACAAACGAGTTGACAATGCACCACCTGGAACTTTCTCTAACAATTTACCAGTCGCACGGAAGTGACCAATGTTTGTCATACAAGAACCAACGAATACTTCGTCAATTTTCACGCCTTGAACGTCAGAAAGAAGTTTTGCATCATCTGGATCGTTCGGGCAGCAAAGAACAGGTTCTTTAATGTCAGCTAGATCGATTTCATACACTTTCGTGTATTCAGCATCCGCATCCGCTTTAAGCAGTGATGGATTCGCTAACCATTTTTCCATGTTCTCAACACGACGAGCCATTGTACGCGCATCGCCATAACCTTCAGAAATCATCCACTTAAGCATAGTGATGTTTGAACGAAGGTATTCAGCAACTTTCTCTTCAGAAAGCGTGATCGAACAACCAGCAGCTGAACGTTCAGCAGAAGCATCAGACAATTCGAATGCTTGCTCAACAGTCAGGTCAGTTTCCATTTCTGTCAAATCGATCTCAAGGATACGACCAGAGAAGATGTTTTTCTTACCTTTCTTCTCTACAGTTAAGTCACCCGCTTGAATTGCGTAGTAAGGAATTGCATGTACCAGGTCACGTAGTGTGATACCAGGCTGCATTTTACCTTTGAACTTCACAAGTACAGATTCAGGCATATCAAGTGGCATAACACCAGTTGCTGCAGCAAAAGCTACCAGACCAGAACCCGCCGGGAACGAAATACCGATTGGGAAACGAGTATGCGAGTCACCACCAGTACCCACAGTATCCGGAAGAAGCATACGGTTTAACCAAGAGTGGATAATACCGTCACCTGGACGTAAAGACACACCACCACGGTTCATGATGAAATCAGGAAGCGAGTGTTGCATTTGAACGTCAACTGGCTTTGGATACGCAGCGGTATGACAGAAAGACTGCATAACAAGGTCAGCAGAGAAACCTAGGCAAGCCAAGTCTTTCAATTCGTCACGCGTCATTGGACCAGTGGTATCTTGCGAACCAACAGTGGTCATCTTAGGTTCACAGTAAGTACCTGGAAGTACGCCTTGACCTTCAGGAAGACCACAAGCGCGACCAACCATTTTCTGTGCTTGAGTGAAGCCTTTGCCAGTTGCAGCAGGTTGAACCGGAGTACGGAACAACGTAGATACTGGAAGACCTAAAGCTTCACGTGCTTTAGTGGTCAAACCACGACCAACGATCAGGTTAATACGACCGCCAGCACGAACTTCGTCTAGAAGTACAGGTGTTTTAAGATCAGCTTCAGCAATTACAGCACCGTCTTTAGATGCAGAAACTTTCGCAGCAGCATGATCGATTTTAAGAACGATTTCATCGCCCATGTTCATGTTGCCAACATCGATCTCGATCGGTAATGCACCCGCATCTTCCATCGTGTTGAAGAAAATTGGCGCAATTTTAGAACCTAGGCAGTAACCACCGTCTTTTTTGTTCGGGATATGAGCAATGTCATCACCAAAGAACCAAAGCACAGAGTTGGTTGCAGATTTACGAGATGAACCTGTACCAACAACGTCACCTACGTAAGCAACTTGGTTGCCTTTCGCGATCAATTCTTTGATTTGGTTTAATGGACCAACTTCACCAGGAACTTCCGGGTTGATTCCGTCACGTACGTTTTTCAACATTGCATTTGCGTGCAATGGAATGTCCGGGCGGCTCCAAGCATCTTGTGCAGGTGACAAGTCATCAGTGTTGGTTTCGCCAGTGACTTTGAAAACTGTCAGTTTGATTTCTTCAGGAACGTCTGGACGTGAAGTAAACCATTCAGCATCAGCCCAAGACTGCATAACAGCTTGTGCATTTGCATTACCCGCTTTTGCTTTATCAGCGACATCGTGGAATGCATCAAATACAAGAAGCGTTTTCTTAAGCGCTTCAGCAGCAAGCTCAGAAAGTTCAGCGTTGTCTAAAAGTTCAACTAAAGGCGCTACGTTATAACCACCAAGCATAGTACCTAGCAAGTAAACCGCACGTTCTTTAGAAATAAGTGGAGAGGTTGCTTCGCCTTTTGCCAATGCAGCCAAGAACGCAGCTTTTACATATGCAGCTTGGTCAACACCTGCTGGTACACGGTTTTCAAGCAAATCTACCAAGTATGCTTCTTCACCAGCTGGCGGGTTAACTAGTAGTTCAACTAATGCAGCGGTTTGGGCATCGTCAAGTGGCTTCGGTGGGACTCCGAGTGCGGCACGTTCTTCAACGTGTTGGCGGTAAGCTTCTAGCACAGTGTTATTCCTCTTTTTTAAAAAATTACTTATGAATTCCTGCTTATTCCAAGCTTCACAAATAATATGGACTCCGAAATTTTACTAAATTTCCAGTTAAAAGTTAATGCAACTCAAGTGTTTCTTTGTGATGCTCGTTATTTTATAACTAAATGATGCTCTTAATGATTATTCAATAATCACTTTTAGATCAGATCTCAAGAAACAAGCCTATGAGCAGGCCCTTTTAACTGAATTTAATGCATAAAAAAGGCAACCATGATGTTGCCTGATTTGAAGTTAAAAAGATACTCCACCTTAGTGTACAGTGGTCGAGTTTAAATATTGCTGATATGAATCCCGGCAGCCTTTGAATTTCACCACGCATTCATCTTCACACATCGTGCTGTGATTATTGCTGGCAAAGGAAATATCCACCTGATACAGCTTTTTTTCTTGTTCTAGCACCTTCTTTAAAAATACTTTGTCGCCTACGCTCAGGACATAGCGACTACCAGCAATAATGACTACACCATGTTCATCTTCTAAGAGCAGATCAGAATGATGTAAATATCTGACGACTTGCATATTGTGTTACTCCTCGGGTAATTGGAGTTAAATTCATTATTCAATATAAAGATAAGTATTTCTATATTTTAGATTTAGAAATTGTCACAAAGTGTACATTTTGCTTAGGCTATTTTTTTATTATTAAGTAGAGGTTTTTTTGTCTTTTATTCGGGTTGATACTTTTTTTAAAGAGATGTTGCTATGCCTGATTCAGCCATTAAAAAACCGTTCCCTAGAACGGTTTGTAATCTGGTAATTCATCATGCGGCGTGGCAATACATTTTTCAGTAAACTCAGCGCGGACTTTTTCACGGGCTGCTTTTACATCTGCCTTAATCTCTTCGGCTGGAAGTGCGTAGACTTCATCAATAATGTTCAGAATAAAACCTTTGGTGGTTTCATCATCGATCTTGAGGGCATGCTCGATTGCTTTCTCTTTCTCAATCGCATTCTGACGATCCAGCATAATGGTTCGCGCGGCATTTCCCACACTTCGACAATAACCTTGCCACTGCTCTTCAGGGGTTAAGGGTTTCTTCTCGGCACAACCGGCCAGAGCCAGCATAAACGATAAAGCCAATAACTTTTTCATGAGTTTCTCCTTCCGAGGGGCAATATAAAAGATCGGGGAAGATTTGTCATTTAAAATGCCAGTATGACTCTAAATTTAAAAAAGCCCATCAATGGGCTTTTGTTTTTTAAATGATTAACCGCATGAAGCCTGAAGAATTTTTTTGCTGGCAGGATCTACAGTTACTGTCACACGCTCTTCACGATAATCCATGGTGACTGCTTGGCCCGGCTCGACCATACGTACAATCTGCGCCTGGGTTTTCTGTTTGATTTGCGCTTCAGTCAGGTTGGACTGACCAACCAATGTCATCGCCTGATCGGCAATACATTTAGGCTGGTTCATATGCAGCAACTCCCATTCTTCTACCACCTGTCCATTCTTTAAATGACAATATCCAACCTGGCCATTACTTTCATTACGTATTTCAAGCTTGCCACCCTGATTGACACAATAAGTGCTCGCCGGATTTGGCATACCTATTTTAGGCGCTTCCGTTTCTGATTGTGGTGTAGTGGTACAGGCGCTTAAAGCAACCGCCAGCAAACCGAACAGCATTGTTTTTTTCATGAGCGTGTATTCTTCTTCAATAATTCTGCACTAATTTAGCATATTTCCATACCTTTTCTAGGCACAAGTCTGTGTACATTGTTAATCAAACACCTTCAATAAAGTTTAAGAATAAAAGTATTGCTAAATTCAGTATTGCTATCTTGCCAACTATTTGATTGCTGAAGCTAGAGATGCGTGGAATCTGTTTAAATTGAGACGAATACTAATTTAGCGTTCTCAATGAAGTGATTCTTCATTCCATTATCAACACAATGTCATTACATAAAGTTTAAATAACTGCATTTTTAGATTTGTGATCTTTGCCAGATTGATTTACTATTTGATTGAATTTTAAACTTTCTACTGGCATGACAGACGATCTCCAACTCTCCCTCAAGGAATATCTTGCGACAGTTCAGGAAGTGGTCAAACTCACTTTCGATACGCCGGTATGGGTCAAAGCTGAGATTCGTAACCTTAGTATCAAAGCAGGTCATTATTATCTGGAACTGGCAGAAAAAGAGGCTGATAGCGATCAGGTCATTGCCAGTTGCCGAGCCACCATCTGGAAATTTAGCGCCCAGAAAATTGTCACTCAATTTGAACGTGAAAGCGGGATTGAATTAAGTCGTGATCTCAAAGTTCTGATTAAAGTCAAAGCCAATTTTGATCCACAATATGGTTTTTCTTTAAATATCGTCGAGATTGACTCGGGTTATACCTTGGGTGATATTGCCCGGCGTTATCAGCAGATTATTGACAGGCTAAGCGCTGAAGGGCTGATTCAGCGTAATAGAAACCTGCCCAGCCCTTTTGATTTGAACCGAATTTTAGTGATTGCTCCCGAAAACGCAGCAGGTCTCGGAGATTTCAGAAAAGATGCCGATGCACTACATCGTGCGCAAGTTTGCGAGTTTATCTATCACACTGCGACTTTTCAGGGAAATTCTGCCCCGCAAAGCATTATGCAGAGTCTGGCACAAGCTCTGAAACAATGGGCGAAAACCTATGACACTGCGCCAGATTTAATCGTCATTATTCGGGGTGGCGGAGCAGTCAATGATCTGGCTTATTTAAATGATTATGATCTGGCTGCCCTGCTCTGTAAACGCTCGGTTCCGATTTGGGTGGGCATCGGACATGAAAAAGACCACACCATTCTGGATGAGATTGCGCATCGCTCCTTTGATACTCCGAGTAAAGTCATCGCCGGAATTCGCAATCATATAGTCGAACTCACACAAGATGTCTTGAATTATTTACAGCGGATTCAGCGTTTATCTCAACAGCAAATTCAGGCCTACCAAAATCAGAATGATCAATTCTTAAAACTCATTCAAAGTCTGGCCAACAGCCAAATTATGGATGCCCTGCAACGTCTGCAACAGATCAAGGCCAATACCTCCAGTCTGGCTCAGCAACATACCCAACTAATCAATCAGCAGCTAGATGCCCTGATGCGGGAAACGCTATTGCAAAACCCACGACATGTTTTATCGAAAGGTTATGCCATCGTACGTCAGCAAGAACATGTGGTGGGTTCTATCAACCAGATTCAGCCCAGCGATCCGGTTCAGGTAGAACTGCAGGATGGCATTTTTTCAGCACAACTTATACAGGTACTTCCCCATGACTCATGATACTTTAAGCTTCCAGCAAGGCTATGACATCTTGAAAAAGAATGCGGAATTGCTCGAATCTCAGCAAGAACCGGACATTGATAATCTGATGAAAATCGTGGAAGAATCCATGAGCGCCTATAAAGCCTGCAAGGCACGTGTTGAAGCGGTGCAAAGTGCGCTAAATGACACATTTAAAGATTAGTGATTGAATGACTCTAGTTGAGTAGCTCAGGCTATTTAAGCATCTTTATATCATAAAAAACCCTCAAAAAATGAGGGCTTTTTTCAATTTAATTTACGCTATGAATATCCAGTTCCTCATTACTTGCCAATACGACAGAGGCTAAAATTGGCACCCCCAGAATAAAGGGTACAGCGAAGATCCATAAAACCACAGTCACTTCTGGATCAAAGAAAAATTGAATCGAAAGCGCAGTCAAAATAAGTACAGCGAATAGAATCATTGCAAAACGGATTATAAATTTAGTTGCCATGCGAACATACTCTGATGAGTGAAATTGTACTTTCAATATACACCTAATTTTATTAAGGCTTTATTGATTTTCAATTTATTATGATCTGATTTGATTGATTTTTTATATTTTAGCGCTGATTTATTGCTTCATTCATTTTTCTTAAGGATGTAACAGAAACATAATTTCAGCCATATTTCACAACTTTTTTGCAGCCCATTGCGCTTAAATTCTGATATTCATTGCTTCTACAGGTGTATACCCAAAGCACTGTACTTCATGACAAAGAAAATCACGAACATAAAAAGCCCAATATTGAATTGGACTTTTTTCTTTACTCTTCAACTTCTATGGGATTACCATCTTCAGGGCGAATATGCCGCGTGCCATCATCTGCAGGATCAACACTTGAACCATCTTTGGTAATCGTGTTGTACAGCTCATCCTCTTTCTTATCATCGATAAACTCTTCATCTTCGAAATCTTGAGGCTCATTGTCATCATCGAAGTTTAACGGCTTTTCTTCATCTATCATGGCGATCCATCACTTCTATAACCCAGAAAATATCATGCTCAAACATTTGATCGTTTCATTCAAGGGTCAAGCATGATCATTTGTGTAACCGGGTCTATATTGCGGTTTTCAAGCCAGATACATATCAATAGATACTAGCGTTCTTTGATAAGTCATTTTTTAATCATTATAAATAAAATACCCTCATCCTCTTGCGAAGCAGTGCTTCTCATCCCAGAAGGATGAGGGTATTTTCAGCATCTATTTAAATATGAATAAATTGAACATTTTTTGATCAATTAAAGATATCTAATGAAATCTAGCAATCATTTAAAAATATTTATCTGTCCTTATGATTAGAAACGCCAATTATAGAACAAGTCAATTGCACGTTCTAAGGACTGACTCGCTTCCAAGTAAAGACGCTGATTCACCTGATAACGTAAAGTCAGTTTGTTCACCGGGGTAAAAACTCCGACGCCATAACGAAGATATAAATCAGGGGTAATATAGCCGGTCACCGACACCTGGGTATCATCCCCTGTTCCTTGTGCATCTAGTGCCAAACCACTCAAGCCAAACGTCCGTCCAATCTGGTTGGTCAGCGCGCGGGTTCCACCCAGGCCCAGACTGATACCTGCTGCGGCAATGGTATTATTCACATCAGATCTGAATCCTTCAGCCTGACTTAAACCGGATGCACCTTCGTTGATACGACCAGTAATCAAGGCATTTAAAGCTTCCTGCTCTGACAAGCCAGCATCATTATAAATCTGAATATTTGGGCTTGAAGCAGTGCCCGTCACCCGTACCCCGACCGTACTTCCCTGAACCGACTTATTGGCATCAACATCCAGCGTCGGATTGGTCAACTCACCATTAAAACGGGCAATGGCACGGTTCAGATCCAGACTCTGACCATAAGCTTCGATTTTCACCCGCTGTGATACCCCGATCGCACCATTGGCACGCATCGCAGTTTCCAGACCCCGCTGTGACAGATTGACCCGGCCCAATAGCGGAATACGGCTATCAAAGCCCTGGAATATCACTTGATTGCCCAGAGAAACCGCCACATCAGCCCGAATATCCCAAGGACGGGCAGATTTGAGAATAGCCAACTGGTCATCACCTTCACGTACGACACGTACATCTGAAGAAAGTCCAACCACAGGTTCTGAGGCTTCAGGCATAGAAATTAGTGCACGTGGCACATCAACCGTACCACTTAGACTCAGCTTTTTATTGAATGGATACATGTCCAAAGTTAAATCGGGCGTAACCACGGCAGTAATTAAAGGTGCCTGACGAATCAGCAGATTTTCACCTTGCAGTTTTAACTGCACTCGCGGATCACCTTTCCAGTCGACTGAACCGGTCAATTTACCCACGCCACGACCACTGTTAAATGCACCATTAATACTGGCAGAATTCTGACGTATCGATGAATACAACTGCACATTGGTCAGATTCACCGGCAAGGAGATCATGCTGATCGAAGCATCTTTGACTCGAACCTCACCTTCCAGCAAAGGATCAGTTAAGGTTCCACTCACTTTTCCGGCATAGGACAAGGTGCCATCCAGATTACGGATGTCCTGAATAAAGGGTTTAAAGACTTTAAGCTGTACCTGATTAAAGGCAATTTCGCCACGCATCGGTTTACTGTCCCGATATGGATCAATAATGACATTGGCATACCCTGTCCCGATATCCGGAGTTTTTACATCCAGTCGAACTTGCAAGCCTTCTGCGACACTTTTTGCCACCAGACCCACTTCATCATATTTTAGGGTAGAACCTAAATAATCCGGGTCTTCCGAAGATAAGCCGACCACACCACTTCGGGTGACCAGACGCGCATCGATTTTTGGTTTAGCACCTTGCGCCCAGGCTGCCTTGGCATAACCGTTCACTTTACCGGTCAATGCCAGCCCTTCAGGCAGGAATGCACTGAAATCATCCAGATCCAGGTTTTGGGTCACAAAGGATACGCTGCCACGGGTTTTATTGACCCGAATCGGTTGATCAAAACACAACTGGCTTTGCTGACTCATCCAGCAATGTGCACCGACAAACAGATCAGACTGGGCCGCATTATAAATCACTGCCGCATTTTGATGCTGTACTAAATGAGCACGCAAAGAGTCAAAATCACCTTTTTGAATCTGACCCAGCCAGTTATTTTGTGCATTAAAGCCACCGGCCAACTGCACAAAGAATTTTGACAGTTTATTTTCTGCCTGAACTTTAAGGATATGCGCCGCACGAGTACCGGCAAGTGATATTTCCCCGCGTACAATTTCCCGTGAACCGCTACGCAAGCGATCCATTGTGGCAGTTAATAAGGTTGCTGTGGTCTGCGAGGTCGGCAACTGCCCGCGGACACGAATTTTTTGCACACTCATCAGGTTTTTAAAGGCAAAATTATCAATCGAAAGATTTGCCGAAGCCTGCAAACGTGGCTGCGCCTGCATATTGATATAGCCCTGTGCACGACCTCTTAAGCCCGGATATAACTCATACAATGCTGGTGCGTTGACTTTGAGTTGCAGATTCTGCGCATTGCCAGTGGCCTGAATCTGGTTGCTGGCATAAGACAGGAACAGGTTATTGGCTTCAAACTGCTCTGGGACAAAACCACGCTGATTTGAATTAATAATGACTGATAAATTACCTGTGCCTCGTACCGGCTTGTTATTTAACATACCGGCCAGATTCAAACGCTGGATCTGAATGCGTTTTAAGGCATCTGACCAAACCCCTTGGGTTTTTACATTGCCCGACAACTCGCCTTTCAGGTTGGCATTAAAATATTGCGGCTTAAAGCGGATTAATGAAGCGTTAATATCCCAGCCAATACCATTTGCCAGATTCACCAGACCATTGGCATTAATCTTGCCAGCGATACCATCATGACGCAATTCATTGACTCTCAATACTTCTGGTGTACCTGAAACACGCAGTTTCAGGATTCCCTGACTGGCTTGCAACTGACTGGCATTTAAAGCCCCATCATAATTGACTGCATAGCCTCTAAAACCACCGCCGGCTTTTTCATTATGGAATAATAAAGCAATGGTACTGTTACCGGTCAGACGTACTGTTTCGTTCTGTTCTGCCAGGCGCCCAGTCAGGTCTACATTAGACAGTTTAATAATCTGCTGATTGGGTTGTGCATAGCCATTGGCCTTGATCTGGCCATTTAAACGGTCTATCGGTGAAGCCGCAGCGAGACTTCGGGTATTTAAGTCTTTGGCGTTTAATAATGCAGTCCATTTCAACTGGCGTTTTTCTTGTGGCAGTTCAATTCGCGCATGACCGCTTAAGCTACCTGCCTGTGCATTGGCGCTATAATTGAAGCTCGGCACATTTAGAATATTATTTTTCAGATCCAGTTTGGCCTGATACATGCCTGCTGGCAGAAGACCTTGTTCGTGCTGTTCGACTTTGGTTGCCACATGAATATTCTGCTGGCCTTCGACCAGTGCCAGTTTCACATCGCCAGACTGACTGCTGAGCCAGCCGACATAGGGTACGGCGCGGTCGATATTTTGCCAGGCAACATCCAGAAGCATCGGTTGTGCTTTATTGTCTTTAACCGGATTCTGATCCAGCTTGATATTCCAAGTTTCATAACGGTCAAAATCTACCAGCGCCGTCAGATGCAGGCCATTTTCCAGATTGCCTTTTGAGGCAATATTGCCATCCAGGCTTGGTGGTAAAAAGTCTTGTACGACTTGCGGGATACGTTCATGCCTAGGATCAATTCCGTTTAATCGTCCGTTCAGATCCCAGCTTACCTGTTCGTTCCAGCCCACTGTCCCGGCAAGGCTAACCGCACCTTTCATCAGCTGGCCATTCAGATCGGTAATGTTGAGCTGATTGACCAGATCGGTATACATCACCGCGTTATACTGGCCTTGTGGAATATTTTCACCGCTCAGGTCGGTACGGACGTTCAAGTCCAGACGATCGATATCTCCATTGAACTCGGCAATCCCGTCTTTCGTAAACAGTTTCTGCTCAGTCAGAATCGGCCAGTTATAATCTTTAAATTTTAACTCGCCACGCATCGGCACCTGGGGCCGCATTGGATGTACGATGGCCCAACCGGTTAATAAATCAGGTGTATTGGTCGCTACGCCTGCCTGAATCGTATCCAGCGTGCCACGCGCCCGAACCTGAATATCATGAATATTCAAGCTGTCTCTTAAAGAAGGCAGATTGACGATTGCGCGGGCATCCAGTGGATATTTGCCTTCAAACTGCATTTTACCCGTCGCTTCACGCACCGAGAGATAACCCATATCCATGCGGGAATCTTCAAAGTTTAATTCGGTACCAGACCAGAGCGCATCATTTAATTCGATATTATAAAAATCAACTGCCGTGGTTTGGGTTTTAATCACCAGATGATCAAGCAGCAGATGATCGACGCGCAGCACAAAAGGCAAACGGATGGCATTGAACTTGAAAGGTTCGCTGCTAGACGGAGTTTTATTAATAATTTGCAGGTTACGGACATCTGCTTCATTCAGATGAATTTCTTTTTTGATGATCGCCCGCCAGCCCAGTTTTACATCAGCACGATCAATTTTAACATCGACCGGTTTCAGGCTGACCAGCACATTTTTAAGAATAATTCCACGCCATAAATTTCCGCCTTCATATTCATAATGAATAATTTGCTGGCGTTGTAATACCTGATCTAGCAGGAACTTACTGCCCTGATTGGTCGAAAACAGCAGCGCCAGCACAGAGAGCAGGAAAATGAGTGAGAAAAGTACCGACAACAGGATACTTCTCAATATACGGCGCTTTTTCGGCACAACGCTATCTTGTGGTTGTTGTTCTGGCTGTGGTTGGTTCTCGACCATGATGTACCCAAATAACTATTTTTAAAAAATGATGTTTTATAACTGCGAACCAATAAAGAAATGCAGACGAATTGGGTGATTGTCATCAGACAATCCAGTCGCCACATCGATACGAATCGGTCCAATCGGTGAGGCCCAACGTATCCCCACACCCGCACCATATTCGGTCGGATTACTGAACTCTTTATTATAAGCATTTCCGGCATCTGCAAAAACCGCAGCACGCCAGCCTTCCCTAAACTGATAGTTATACTCTAAGGAAGCAACCCCTAAGGCCTGCCCCCCGACTTTAAAGCCTTCAATTTCCGGAGAAAGACTCTTGTAATCAAAACCACGAATGCTCTGGTCACCACCAGTGAAATATCTCAGGTTATACGGCACTTTGGCAAAATCCTCAGTGAAGATATAACCGGCATCAGCACGTCCAACAAACTGATGATCTGCATTTTCACCCAATGAATAGATAAAACGCCAGCCTGCATTTACAATCGCCATATCTGCATCAGACAATAACGCCTCACTACCCAGCTCGACTTTGTAGGTCTGCTTGAAACCCTTGGTCGGATTGACCCGACGATCGGTATCGGTACGTGAAACTTCATAACCGACCAGTAACGACTGCTGTTCATCTTCGGTATTAAAGCGAAACGCTTCCGGAATCTGGTTAAAATCAACAGAACCATTCTGCTTCAAGCGATCCAGACGGTAACGCGCTCCAAAAGTACGCTGCCAGTTACCCAGCGGGTTTTTAATAATCCGGTCTACACCCAGCACTGCCGATTCAATTTGCAGACCTTCACCTTGAGCCACGCCATCACGTTCTTCGCGCTCATAACCACCGACAATACTGACATAATCATTCAGCGGATGGTGATAAGGAATGTTATAACGACCATCGATGGACTGCCGGATACCGGACAACTCGAGGTTGGCATCAAAAGAATGTCCGCGCTTATTTACAATGGCGCGGCGGTACTGACCACGTAGACGGATATTGGTATCTGTTCCATAACCCAGACCCAGTTCAGCACTGTTTAAACGGTCTGCATTTAAAGTCACAATCACTGGAACTTTCTTCTCTTCCCGCGCTTGTGCCTTTAAACGCTCCTGCTCATTTTCTTTGGTCTGCTGCTCGACCCGCAAGCTTCTTAAATTTGGATTTTCCTGATCGCGGCTACCGGCAAACTGGTCTTCATCGACGACATTTTGAGTGACTTCTTTAGCAGATGCCACTGAGCGATCAGGCTGTGTCGCAGTCGCCTGATCTTCAGAAAGTTTCTGTTCTTCTATCAGGCTTTGAATATCCGGTGCCAGCTCCAGCTCCCTGTCAACCGGATCAGGGCGAATTGCGTCCACCAGGGTATAGTTAAAATAGCGCGAGTTGGTCAGGTTATTGGCCAGGCTATTCACTCGCCAGAAGGTATAGTCTGCACCATCTTTCCAGGTGACCAGACTTTCGAGTACATCACGATCCAGCGGAAATTCCTTTTCAGGATCACTCATTCTAAACTCGACATTGCCCAGCTTGTAACGCTCGCCTGTCTCGAAACGTAGATTTACATCGGCCGTATTTTGTGGCTGTGCAATCTTGACATCATGCAAGCGCCAGTATGAATCAAAATAACCGTTGTTATTGGCGGCAGTATTAATCCGTTGTTTGGTCTGTTCATAATTGCCGTGATTGAAAATATCGCCCTCTTCCTGCTCAGGCAAAAGACTGATGACCTGGAATTGCGGCTGTTCCGCACCCGCTCCGCTAAATTCCAGATTTTGTGTAGTGATCAGCACAGGTTCATTCGGGGTGACAAAAACCCGAACGCGGCTATCAGAGATTTTTTCAAACCTGAACTGGGCATTGTAATAACCGACTGCCTGTGCCGCCTGTCGGGACAAGGTTCGCAGTTGTGGCAAAGCGGAATTAAAGTCGCCAAAAGACTCCTGGGTAAAACTGGACAGTTTGGCTTTGACATTATTTCTTAAATTCAGATAGCCTTCAGGCTCAGCTCCACGATTCAGCATACCATTGCTTTGCGCAATACCTTCGCCGTTCATAATCACCACATCCGCACTAATTCGCGGAACTCTCGCGGTCATGATCTGACGTGGCGGACGGATTTTATAAAATAGTCGTTTAAAAATATTGGGACGTTTCTCATCTTCAGCAACAAGTGGCCCCGTTACTTCTGGCAAAGTCATGCCGGCTTCATTATTTTGTACAATAATCTGGCTGTCTGCCTGAATCGATTGCATCAACTGGTCGACATTTACAGGTGCCTGATTGATTTCAAGTAACTCTTGCTGACTGATATCTGCTACGACTGTTTCAGCGGTCTGGGTATTGCGATAATTTTGTGCTTCCTGCTTGGCTTGCTCGGCCTCACGATAAATTTCATTCGCCATGTTCTGGTCAATGGACTGGATCGGCAGCTCTTCCATATCATCGAACTGGATCGGTGTAAATACGTCCAGACCGGAGCCTGCATTTTGCTGTTGCTCCAGCATCAACATGCTGTCGACAGATGCTTCCGGCTGTATCGCTTCTTCAATTTTTTCGGTGGCTTCATTTTCAGATGTTACCAGTCCCTGTCGCATCGCTTCTTTGGACAGTTCATCTACCATTTCTGCCTGAGAAATGGCCACAGGTGTTTCAGGCTGTTCGGTTTGTGCCATGCTCTGATGGGATAACATCATAAAAAAAATGCTCATACACAGCTGTGCCCCACTCTGAAGTGGTATAAGCGACCCCATACTGCGATGAAGCATCGTTTTTTTAAATTTTTTCTTTGCAGGCATGGCAAACTCGAAACGAATACATTCTTTAATTGATTATTTGACCGAAAAATATAAGCTAAAGAGCTTAATTGATTGGTTTTTACCTTTACATGGCTGAAAGTATCTTACATGATTTTTCTCAATGTTTACGCATAACTGACATTTCTTAATAAAACTTAATGTAGCACGCTCTATATGAACAAAAATGAACATTTGTTAGCTTCTCGGCGCTTTTTACCGATGTTTCTGACGCAGTTTTTTGGTGCATTAAACGATAATGTATTTAAACAAGCGTTACTCCTGGTCATCACCTACGGCTGGATTCAGCAGCAATCGGCCAGCATCAGCACCTTGAATAATCTGGCTGCTTTGCTGTTTATCCTGCCTTATTTTATTTTTTCAGCCACCGCCGGACAAATTGCCGATAAATACGAACGTTCACAGCTGATTCGCTATTTAAAGATTCTGGAAATTGTGATTATGTTGTTGGGAACGGTGGGTTTCCTGCTTGGCAACCTCTGGATTCTGTTATTTGCCTTGTTCCTGATGGGAACCCAGTCCACCTTCTTTGGCCCAATCAAATATGCCATTTTACCGGAAGTGCTAAAACCCAATGAGCTGATGTCTGGCAATGCCCTGTTTCAGTCCGGAACATCGCTGGCAATTTTATTCGGTATGATTCTGGGTGGTGCGGTCATTGCTGCATCTTCTGGTAATCTGATCTGGATCAGTTTAACAGTCGTTGTGATCGCCCTGATTGGTTATGGATCGAGTCGTTATATTCTCAAACAGAATATCCCTGCGCCAGAACTGCAAATTGACTGGAATTTTTTCCGTACCAGCTTGCAAACATTAAAATATGCCCAGGGTTTGCCATTAGTCTTTACCATTTTATTGGGCAACTCATGGTACTGGTTTTACGGCGCAACCTATCTGACTCAAATCCCTCAACTGACCTTGCAAAATCTGCATGCCTCTGAAAATGTTGCCAGCCTGCTCTTAACTTTCTTTTCTGTCGGAATCGGGCTAGGTTCATATTTATGCCGTAAAATTGGCGGCAGCAAGGTCAATATCAAGATGGTGCCTTTTGGCGCAATCGGTCTGGTGATCTTTGCCCTATATCTGGCCGCGAGTCTGGCCTTTGTTCCAGCACGTACCGGTGAATTAATCGGTCTGGCTGATGTGTTTCAGCAAGGCTGGAGTTATTACCATGTGATGCTGGCAGTGACCTTACTCGGGATTAGTGGCGGTTTTTATATCGTACCGCTTTATGCCATGATGCAGGCGCATTCTCCCCGCTCACATCGTGCGCGTGTGGTTGCAGCAAATAACATTCTGAATGCCGTTTTCATGGTATCTTCTGCTATATTTTCGATTATTATTTTAAGTGTTTTAGAGCTTGATCTTAAAATACTTTTTTGTATTACCGCAGTGTTAAGCGGCCTGTTTACCCTATGGCTGCTTTTCCGACTCAAACCCATGATCAAAACCGCGAAAACACCCTTGGAGGATTAATTCATGCGTCAATATACAGGTGTCGACAAGCTGATTCATTCTTTTGATCAGGCATTACGCAGTCTCGTCCCGGGCACGACATCGGCACAACGTGAAAATCCAGCCCAACCGGTAGAAACACAATTGACGGTGAGCGATGCCCGTCATGTGGCAGGTTTGATGCGGGTCAATCATAGTGGTGAAGTGTGTGCACAGGCGCTCTATCATGGTCAGGCCATGACGGCAAAACTTCCGAATGTGCGTCGTGAAATGGAACAGGCAGCGATTGAGGAGCAGGATCATCTGGCCTGGTGTGAAGACCGCTTGAAAGAACTGGATAGCCATACCAGTCTGCTCAATCCGGTCTGGTACGGCCTGTCCTTTGGTATGGGCGCGCTGGCCGGAATTGCCGGTGATAAATACAGTCTGGGTTTTGTCGCAGAAACTGAACGTCAGGTGAGCATGCATTTGCAGCATCATATCAGTCAGTTGCCGCCGCAAGATGAGCGTTCTCGGCGCATTCTGGAACAGATGAATGAAGATGAGCTGCATCATCGGGATACAGCGTTGAAGGCAGGCGGTGTAGATCTGCCTGCTCCGGTCAAAATCACCATGACAGCTATTTCCAAACTCATGACCAAGACCAGTTATTTTATTTAAAAAGATCGATCCGATCTCAGCCCACGCATTGTGGGCTTTTTAATGTGTCTCAAATTTTGATCTAAATTTATTCGCTAAAGATATGCGATCATCCTTTATTTACAATCCATATAAAATATGAGAAATACCACAGCTTTTCATTTCAATACTTCTTGCTCATTTCCGAGAGTAAATCCAGCTGGATTTCCTGTATTTGCGCCAGCCTTTCCCATTGATGCATTAATAGATGATCGAGTTTTTCATGTAAATGCTGGATTTCCAGTTCGGCTTTTAAATTGATCTGATAATCATTTTGAGAACGTAGACGGTCTTTTGCCTCTTGTCTATTCTGACTCATCATAATGACCGGTGCCTGAATTGCCGCGAGACAGGAAAGGATTAAATTCAATAGAATAAATGGATAAGGGTCTGCAGGCTGAGTCACCATCACCACAGTATTTATCGTAATCCATAGACCTAGAAAAATTGCAAAACAGATCAGAAAGACCCAGCTTCCACCAAAAGTTGCAACTTTATCGGCCAGCCTTTCACCCAAGGTCCACTTTTGCTCTAATTCCGTTTCCACATTTTTGGTGATCAGTTCATGCTGATGCATGCTATGAATCACTTCGACCTCAAGATCTGTGACCTCACCCTTTTCCAAACTTAATAATGAATGTACATACTGCATGCGATAGCGGGTTAGATCTGTCTGACAAATATAATCTTGCGGCGTCCAGACTGGAATATCCTTGCCAATCTCTTCAGTAATGACTTTTCTGACCGTTCCCATCGGAGTAAGATCTTTCAGAAGAAAGTGCTTGCCGCACACCAAACATTTATGGCTCTCATTTTTTTCTTTCATGATAATTCTCTTTTTAAACCAGCTCACTCAGCTATAATTTTTATATAATTGTTTTTATTAAATAAATTTGATCCCTTGGATATCAATTATATATCAAGTCCGTCTGGTCTTTTGAATAAATGAATTTCACCTCGGTTTTATTTTGGATTGATAAAATACTTAACCAAGCGCACTATGATCTGATCATTCAAGGTAATTTTCAGATCGATTCAATCCTACTATCTATACATGACTTAAATTTACTATAATCATAATGATAATAAAAAAGGGCTTCATTGTGCGCCATTCATACCATCTTGAAAAACATTATATCGAACGTGCGGGCTGGCTTCGTGCAGCTGTACTGGGGGCAAATGACGGGATTATTTCGGTCACCAGTCTGGTGGTGGGTATCGCAGCCAGTGGAGCATCCACTGAAATTTTATTGGTAACCTGTGTTGCCGGATTGATTTCTGGCGCCGCATCAATGGCAGCTGGTGAATATATTTCAGTAAAATCCCAGCAAGATATTGAAACCAATGATCTACTCATGGAAGAGCGCGAACTGCAACGCCATCCCACCCATGAATTAAATGAGCTCAAAACGATTTATATACAACGAGGTCTGGAACCCGCTTTGGCACAACAGGTCGCTGAACAGTTGACCGACCATAATGCCTTGGATGCCCATGCCCGGGATGAAATTGGTATTTCAGCACATACCTCGGCTCAGCCCTTTCTCGCTGCATTTTCTTCGGCTATGGCATTTACGGTAGGTTCATTATTTCCTTTAATTTCAATCATGATTCTACCGGAACACTATCTGGATAAAGGCGTCATGCTGATTGGCGTTTTAAGTTTGGGGATGATGGGTGCACTGGCGAGCTATGCCGGTGGAGTGAGCGTCTGGAGAGGTGCAGTTCGGGTGATGCTGTGGGGAATTATCGCCATGTTATTCAGTGCGTGGATCGGATCATTATTTAATGTGTCTGTTGCCTAAATATGGGTTTATTTTTTAGTTAAATACAGAATAGGATTGAGCGGTTCTTCTATTAACATCACTGAAAAATGTTTTTTCGAAAAACTAACGGCTCTAACAAAACTTGAGTTTATTTTAATTTACGTTCAGTTTTAATTTAGACGCTTAAACCTTAAGATCTATGTCTGAGAGGTATTGTTATGGAAACTGCGATCATTCTTGCCATCTTGGTGATCATTATCGTATTGCTGATTATTTTTTATAACAAGAAAAAGTAAAAGCGCGATGATGCATTTTTACTGCTTTGAGGGTTTTTACTGATCTTAGAATAAATTCCAGAGCTTCAAATCAATCACATATGAATTCCTTGTCGGAAAACCATGAAATCCTCATTGGATCACATAAAGGATCCCAAAAATTAAAATAACATAAGCCAAGATTTCTCATATTTTCATGTTTAAATGATTCCTAAACTCCACCTGAGCCATCTTATCTGAATTTTTTCTTTTCATATAAAAACAAAAAACTGCATCATAAAAAAGCCTGATCTTGCTTGATCAGGCTTTTAAATATTCGTATTGCATAAATTACATCAGCAAAAAATTAGGTGATTTGATTTAAATCAGCTGTTCAACTCTTGGGAAACAATGTAACTCATGCTCGAATACAGGGTCTTGCCAGATATCAAACATGGGAACTTTTACATCCAAAGCCAAGGGCAATTTTTTTTCATTAAACTGCATATGCTTGAGATCAGCTCCCCAGGCAATCAGATCTACATCCAGAGTAATCTGATGCGATGGACGTATCCGTCCTGACGCCTGTTCCAGCTGTTTAAGCAAATCAATTATCTCTGCACTGGACATCGAACTTTTTAATAGACATGCCGCATTCCAGTAGTCAGCTCCAATGCCATCCCGGCAAGGAATCCTATAAATGGGAGAGAACTGGACTTTCCCCCAGGCAGAAATACCTTGCTGTGCAGCTTGAAAATGTTGCTGAGGATGACAATTACTCGCTAATGCTAGGGCGAAAATCGTTTCGGTGGCGTTCAAGACGTATCCCTACAGAATTGGCTTGCGCGATAATGGCAGGCTTACGGATCGTAATATTAATCGATTCAATTGCTGTAAAGGTAGTAAAAAGTGCATTCAACACCAACTTTGCTGCATGTTCAATCAATTCAGGCTGAGCTTCTTGAATGACCTTGGCTGAAATCTCACAAATTTCTGCATAATTCAGCGTATCTGCAAGAGCATCTGAATTTGATGCCTGTTCTAAATCGGTTTGAATGGTCAAATCCAGCATTAAAGGCTGAATAATTTGACGCTCCCAGTTAAAGCAGCCCACGACTGTTTCAACCTTTAAACCTTCAATAATAATGGCGTCCATTGGATTGCTCGAGAATATGATATTTACAACTAATCTCCCTAAATCCCTCTTTTATAAAGAGGAACTTTTATCGCTTATACTTTATCAAGCAGTGAAACACTCCTCCCTGAGCTATTTTAAAGCGCTGCTTTAAAATTTGCGCAAGGAAGGGAGGTCGGGAGGGATTAAATTAATGCTTTAACAGCAGATTCGGATCCATGCTTTGCACCATTTGCAAACGCTGGTCGGCATAGATGTCGGTATACGGCGCAAGAATTCGCATAAAACGGTCAAAATACAGCATTTGCTTGAACAGCAAGGCAAAGTCGCGCGGGAAACGGATACCGTGACGCTCACCCACCGCCACCATATCCATCATGATATCGTTCAGGTCGGCAGGATTTGAAGTTAACAGTTGTTGAGGATCGGCCATCAATACGCCACTAAACAAACGCTCAAGATCCGCTGCAAGAACTTTGGTATCAATCTCTACTGCGGTCATACCCATTTTCAGCATGTTTTCTGCCATCAGCTCATAATTGGTATGTTGCAATGAGTCCATGAATGCCATGCATGCGGTCCATACTTCTGGTTTAAGCTGACCGACAATCCCGAAGTCAATAAAACCAATACGACCATCTTCGAGTAGCATCAGGTTGCCTGCGTGCAGGTCGGCATGGAAGCTGTTACACATCATCAGGCTACCAAACCAGGTATTCATTGCAGTAATCAGTACCTGAGATGGATCTTTAGATACTTTCTTGACCACTTCAAAATCGGTCAAGGGCACACCATACAAGCGCTGCATGGTCAGTACACGACGGGTCGAATACTGATGATAAACCTTCGGTGCAGTCGCTGCCTGATTGTTGGTGATATTCAGGTAATTAACAAAATCATCCAGATTCTGGGCTTCTTCGATAAAATCGACTTCACGCACCATACGGGTTTTGATTTCTTCGACAATGTCGGCCAGTGACGCAAACTTGACTTTTGGTACTGCTTTTTCCAGTAACTTGGTTGCCCAATGTAGGACGTTCAAGTCAGTGTACAAAATGGTCTCTACGCCCGGTTTTTGTACTTTAATCACGACATCTTCGCCAGACACCAGTTTGGCTGCATGCACCTGTGCAATAGATGCAGAAGCTAACGGCGTTTCATCAATCGATGCAAAGATTTCATCCAGATTGCGTCCTGCAAATTCAGAAGCCAACACTTGCTGGATATAGCTAAACGGTAAGCGTGGTGTCTGATCCAGACAGCCCTGAAATTCTTCAACGTATTCACGTGGAAACAGCGACGGTGTGCTGGCAATAAACTGACCCAGCTTGATATAAGTTGAACCTAAGGATTCAAAAGTTTCACGCATCAGTTTGGCATTGCTCGGCTTTTCAGTGGCATATTTAAAGCCCGCCTTTGCCGCAACGACTGCTGTTTCTCCCATACGGGCAACTGAACGTATTCCATCTAACCAGATATTGTTTTTCATAATGTCTTAGGAAAAATTAATTAAATGCAGTGTAGCAAAAAAAATTCACTTTGCAGGCTTATCTTGCCTGACAGATTGGGCAATCTGTATCTTTTTCGAAAGCGAGAATCCGCTGTTTAAAGCTCAGCCCATCCCATAACAACAGCTTTTGTCGAAGTGGCGTCTGGCCCAATCCCAGATATAATAAGGCATGATGTGCCTGCAAGCTGGCCATCACATTCGGTGTGGTGGCCAGTACACCGGAGTTTGCACAGCGTAGACTTTCATCAGCCTGGTTTTCGGGTGGAAACAGACAGGCATAACAGGCGGAATGCCCTTCGACCATAAACAACTGGCCTTGCAAGCCAATTGCCGAGGCACTCAACAAGGGCACATTCTGTTCAATACAAATCTGGTTGACCAGATAACGTGTGGCAAACTGGTCGCAGCCATCCAATACCAGATCCTGATGTTCGATCAGGTGCGCTGCATTCTCAGCCGTTAAGGCCTGATTCACATATTCAACCTGTACGTTCGGGTTAATCTGGCCCAGCCTTTTGGCGAGAGTTTCTGCCTTATAAAATCCAATATCCTGCGGCATAAATGCCAGTTGTCGCTGCAAATTACTCATCTCGATGGTATCCGGATCGATCAGGGTAATTTTCCCCACGCCTGCGCGTGCCAGAAGTTCTGCCAGTGTACAGCCTATCCCGCCACAACCAATAATGCAGACATTAGAAAATTTTAACCTTTCTTGAGCGTCAATATCCCAGCCATCCAGAAGAATCTGACGGCTATACAGATGTAGTTCAGCATCAGTGAGTTCAAATTCTGGGGAGATGGCATCCATGTTAAATGTAGACAACGTCTTTCCTTGTTTCGAAAATTTTTAACAATGATCGCAAAAATTAGCCTTACTGAAGTTTCTAAAGGCTGATAAATCTCTGGAAGATCAATCTCACAGTCAATTTACAGCATATCAATAAATGGTTCGGCAATCGTTGAGCCAAATAGCATATCAGCTAAACGCTCGGTATCAAGCTGCAGCCGCTATGGCTTGGCAAGATTTGTTGAATCACCTCAATTAAACGGTTCCGGCAAACAGCTCTTTCTCATTTATAAAAGGTGTCAGACCTGAAGTTTTTAAAATCTTTGCTATTGAATTCCCCTGTAAATCGAGCTGTCTTGTTTAGCAATTCTGTAGTCTCTGCCTGTATTTGAGTATGAAAATGTATGAGTTCAGTGAGACCTAAGGCATCTGTCTCTAAATATGATTAATCTGAAAATACCAAGCAATTTTTTCAGCTTTCATAAAATCGTATGGAGAACATACATGACCGAGCATAACAATACTCAACATGATAATCGTGAAAAATTATGGGAATTGATCAAGGATGTTCGTTATACCATGATCAGCCATTTAACCGACACACATGAAATCCACTCCTAGCCGATGACCATGCTGAACTCCGAGCAGATGAATGAACGTCAAAACTTATATTTCATCCTGCGTAATACCAATGATCTGGTCAAAGCAGCAGAAACAGGCCGTGGTCAGATTGGTCTGTCTTTTGCAAAACCATCAGATGGTATTTATGTGTCGATTAGTGCACATGCTCAGATCAGTACTGACCGCATCTTGATTGAGCAATTATGGAATCCCTGGGCTGAAAACTGGTTTGAAGGCAAGGATGATCCGACTGTACGGGTATTGATTGCTGAAGCAGTCAGCGCAGAATATTGGAATGTAACAGACAACAAAGTCACCCAGCTTTTTAAAGCCTTAAAAGGCGGCGTTACCGGTGAAGCGGGCGAACCGCATGCAGAGCATCAAAAAGTGAATTTACAAGGCAATATCTGGTGAGTAACGAGATTTAGCCTCTTTATATTAAGAGGCTAAATTTTTGATATATTTAATTTTAAATACTAATGTAATTTTACTGTAATGACATAAAAAATTATAACTTTTACTTGCCTTAATCTGCTCTCTTAAAAATATAAGCTTGAGAAAATCAGCTTAATATCTGACTAAAATTTAACTAGAAAATGATTATTCCTCAAATACCAAAGGCTGCCATGGTAGCCTTTGAGCATTCAATCAAAAAAACTAACTGACTCGCTTCATTTCTTGAAGTTTGGCAATTTCCTGTTGTTTGAGTAAATTTCGCTGAATTTTTCCACTCGACGTTTTAGGTAAACACCCGACAAATTCAATCTCTTTTGGGTAGGCATGCTTGGATAGGCGTGAACGCACATAGCTTTGCAGCTTCAGCATGAGTTCTTCAGTGGCTGGATAGGCTGATTTAAGTACCACAAAGGCTTTTACAATTTCTGTTCGTTCTGGATCTGGTTTACCGACGACTGCAGATTCAAGCACTTCTTCACATTCCAGCAAGGTACTTTCCACATCAAAAGGCCCTACACGATAGCCCGAAGTTGTAATGACATCGTCCGCACGTCCAATAAAATCAATACCGCCATATTCATTCAGTTTTACAGTGTCACCGGTTAAATAATACTGCCCGACAAAAGACTTTCGATTATGACCGGCATAGCCTTTAAACCACATCAAGGGTGAAGCCGAACAGTCAATTGCCAAGATTCCAATCCCGCCTTTTTCGACTTCCTGATGTTTTGGGTTCAATACCGCAAAGCGATGCCCCGGAATCGCAAATCCAGCTGAACCCACTTTTTTATGATGCTCCAAGCCATGATGATTGGCGATCACCATACCGAGTTCAGTCTGTCCATATTGATCATAAATATTCACATTTAAATCATGATTGAACCACTGGATCACTTCAGGCGTAAGCGGTTCACCTGCACTACTGACCACACGCAAATGCGAACTGATGCCTGCATCAAATTTTTCTTTAAAGCCAAAGAACATCCGGAATGCAGTTGGCGAGCCAGTCAGGTTACTGACTTTATATTTCTCAATGATATGTACAGCATTATCGACGCTAAATCCACGTTCATCCATAATGATGCTATGACCTAAACTGAGCGGGCCCGCAATGCCATAATATAGTCCATAGGCCCAACCTGGGTCGGCCAGATTCCAGAAGGAATCTTCTTCTCGCAGATCTACGGCGTGCAGCATATAGCCTTTAAAGGCCAACAACGCTTTTAAAGGTACAGGAACCGATTTTGCCAAGCCTGTGGTGCCTGAAGTAAACATCATCAGAAAAATATCATTAAATTGGCCACTCACTGGCTCAAACTCTTCTGACTGCTGCTTTAACTCGGTCCAAAAGTCAGCATCCGGATAATGATCTGCCACTGCCTGATGTACGGTCAGAATATTTGGAATATTCAGATCATGCAGTTTCAAGCGCTGCTCTTGATCGGTGACAATCAGTTGAGTAGCGGCTGTACTCATACGATGCTCAATTGCTTTACTTTCAAAGGCAGTGAACAAAGGCTGATAGATAGCACCGATCCGCCAGGTGGCCAAAATAGTAATTAAGAGTGCAGGTGTTCTTGGCAGTAGTCCAGCTATACAATCTCCTGCTTTTAAACCCAGAGAATGCATATAATTGGCCAGCTGTCCTGAAGCAGTTGCCAATTGTTCAAATGTCCACTGCTCTGTTTGACCATTTTTGCCTTCCCAGATCAGTGCGGTTCGGTTTTGGCCAAGGTAACGTCCACAACATTCAGTATAGGCATTGATGGACTCTGCATTTCCAGCCAGATGTTCCTGAACCATATTTTCAAAATTGAAATCAACATATGCTTGTTCTAGTGTCTTCATGACGACAACCTCTATCCTGTTGTATTTTTCAGGCGACCTTGCCTGAGTGTGTCCACTTATCGTTGTTGTTCCTGCTGATTCCATCAGCATAGTTTCTTCACATCTAATTCATGCCTGATGACTAAGACATGAATCATGCTGCTTTATTTATCTTCTGCGTACTGTCTGTCTTTAGCTAATCAGGGTTGCTTGATCCTGGCAATTTCCATATCCATCAACCGAAATGCCAGATTTGAATATCGACCAAAATCTATTTTTTAATCAAAATCAACGTTGACAGACTTCACGCGCAATCACCAAACGTTGAATATCCGATGCACCTTCATAAATTTGGCTCACGCGCACATCACGGTAAATACGCTCTACTGGAAAATCAGAGACATAACCGTAGCCACCATGAATCTGAATCGCATCGGAACAGACCCGTTCTGCAATGGTTGATGCAAACAGTTTTGCCATTGAGGCTTCTTTTAAGCAGGCTAAACCAGCATCTTTTAAAGTTGCCGCATGCAAGGTCAGCTGACGTGCCGCTTCAATTTGTGTCGCCATATCTGCCAGCCTGAAAGCCACTGCCTGATGCTGCACAATTTCTACACCAAAGGCTTTACGTTCATTGGCATATTCCACCGCTGCATCCAGCGCAGCCCGAGCCATCCCGACTGATTGTGCTGCAATACCAATACGACCAGATTCAAGATTGGACAAGGCAATTTTGTAGCCTTCACCTTCCTGACCCAGCAGGTTTTCCACCGGAATCCGGCAGTTATCCAGAACAATCGTCGCGGTATCGGAACAATGCTGACCCATTTTCTCCTCTAGGCGTGACACGATATAACCCGGTGCATCGGTCGGTACCAGAAAACATGAAATGCCTTTTTTCCCTGCCAATTTATCTGTCACAGCAAAGACTAATGCGATCTGTGCATGTTTGCCCGTGGTAATAAACTGCTTGGTGCCATTAAGTACCCATTCATCGCCATCACGTTCGGCCCTACATTCTAAAGAACTGGCATCTGAACCGGCCTGAGGTTCTGTCAAGCAGAAACAACCCAGCCATTCACCGGTGGCCAGTTTAGTTAAATACTGCTGTTTCTGTGCTTCGGTGCCATAACGCTGGGTAATCCCACAAGGCAAAGAATTCTGCACACTAATAATAGTCGAAATTGCCCCATCTCCTGCGGCAATTTCCTCAAGTGCCAAAACCAGAGAAACATAATCCAGACCTGCACCGCCCCATTCTTCAGCAACGGTCATACCCAGTGCGCCAAGCTCACCCAGTTCTTTGAGTTCTTGTACAGGAAATTGTGCTGTTTTATCGCGTAAGGCCGCTGTTGGTTTCAGTTTCTGCTGCGAATAATTGCGCATCATGTCCTGAATCATTTTTTGTTCATCATTTAAAATCATTGAACTTCCCTTTCTATATCTATTTTATTTACTTCAAGCTTTTTACTATTGAGATCGTTGGAACGTCAGTTAAGGCGGCATGGATGTCGCCTGCGAAACTGAGATACAGGGATGTATCTTCAGTTTCGCAAAGGATTTTTGTTTCTTTTGATCCTTCAAAAGAAAATGCATGCTTAAACAAAGTCATTTAAATTCAATGAGAAACTGGCAGCTGTGCAAATCATCATGTCCTATATAAATCGAAGACTTATTTAGGCTGCATGCGAATCGCGCCATCCAGACGAATCACTTCACCATTTAAATAGCTATTTTCAAAAATATGCCCCACCAGCTGGGCAAATTCCTGAGGTTTAGCCAAACGTGATGGGAATGGCACCATTTGTCCCAAAGCATCCTGAACATTTTGCGGCATACCTTTTAGCATCGGGGTTTCCATAATGCCCGGGGCGATGGTCATCACTCGAATGGCTTCACGTGCCAGTTCACGAGCCAAAGGTAAAGTCATCGCCACCACTGCACCTTTGGAAGCAGCATAAGCGGTCTGGCCAATTTGACCATCATAAGCGGCGACCGAAGCGGTATTTACAATCACGCCACGCTCTTCTTCACCAGATTGCAGTTCATATTTTGCAATTAACGCCGCTGCATGACGTAGCATATTAAATGTGCCATTCACGTTAATATTCAGCACTTTTTGGAACATCGCCAATTCATGAATACCGTTACGCCCCAGCACTTTGGCAGAAGGTGCAATACCTGCGCAGTTGATCAAACCATTCAGTTGAGCATACGCATTTTCGACATGTGCAAAGAACGTTTCTACGGCCTGCTCATCGGTGACATCTAGCTGTACAAATTCAGCCTGCTCACCCAGTTGTTGCTGTAATGCCTCACCCTGCTCTTGATTCATATCGACCAGAATCACTTTGGCACCGTGTGCAACCAGATGCGTGGCTGTCGCTGCACCCAAACCCGATGCTCCCCCGGTAATCACAACGACTTTTCCCTGAATTTTCATATTTCTTCCCTGATAATTTTCTATTTGAGATACGACTTAATATGCAGAGTAAACAGAGTTTTTATTCTGTACAATTTCCAAATATTGCATCTTGCCTGAGGTATTTGGACAATAAAAATGAGGATGTCACACTGAACATGCATAAGCCTGCACTGGAATATAGCAAAGGGACTATTTCGATCGACTTGGTCAAGGAAGCCTTGCTCGATGCCAAACGATTAGAATTTGATATCTCTACTATTCTGAAAAAAGCCAATATTCCAGCCGAAGTACTCAATGCACCTCAAGCGCGCGTGTCGGTAAGCCAGTTTGCCCAATTATGGACAGTGCTTGCAGACAGCATGAATGACGAATTTTTTGGCATGGACAGTCATGCCATGCGCCGTGGCAGCTTTAAATTGCTTTCAAAAATGCTTATGCAGGCAGATACACTGGAAAAGGCGCTACAACACATTTTGCAATTTCTCAACTTGATTCTGGACGATCTGCAAAGCACGCTTCTCGTTGAGGAACACTATGCCTATATCGTGATTTATGATTTAAAATCTACAAAACGCATGTTTAGTTATGCGACCTATCTGATGCTGATTCATACCTTGATCTGCTGGTTAAGTGGACAACGGATTTTGCTGAATCAGATTCAATTAAAATGTCCTGCACCACTCGATGATTTTGATTATAAAGTCCGTTTTTGTGAACAGATTGAATATCAGGCCAATGAAAACTATGTGCAGTTTGATGCAAGCTATCTGCAACTGCCGATTAAGCAGGATGCTCAATCCTGGTATCAGTTTATTCAACAAACGCCTCACAATTTATTGGTGCGTTTTAAAAATCCTTATGCACTCAGCACCCAGATTCGCAGACAGCTTCTGCAAGTTTCACCGTCAGAATGGCTAGAACTGAATGATCTTGCCTCAAAAATGAATATGTCCGAGGCGACCATACAACGGCGTTTAAAAAGCGAAGGGGTCAGCTACCAGCAATTAAAAAATGAAATACGCCGGGATACCGCAATCGAATTATTGACGCGTACTGAGCAAAGCTTGCAAGACATCAGTGACCAGCTCAACTTCCAGGAATCCAGCGCCTTTCATCGTGCCTTTAAGAAATGGACTGGAGTCAGTCCGGGAGCTTATCGTCAAAATAATATTAGATAATTTATATAAATTGATACTTAAAAAATATTAATAAAATTTTATTGAAACTTAAGTTCATATTTTTACTGTGATTATAAATTTCAAGCCCTGCAGCATATATTAGCAGGACTACACAGTCATCCAGAAAGCTTTGCAATTCGTCTGAGAATAGATTATTTTTCACTCAATTTATAGCACTTTGCTATTGGCTGTACTCCCAAATTTTCTCCTAAGTTGAAGGTATTTTCATGTTAAAGATGACTGATGTTCTTGAACAGAATCTTGTTCAAAACTTCGCCAATGCTTTAGTTCATTCAGCTGATCAAATCTCTGAACAGCTTAATCAAGCTATTTTAAGTGCCTCTGACTCAGCGCTTAAAGATGTTGTGGTTCAGTTCTTTAACCGTGTTGATGCAACTGAAACTGCCGCAGCCTTAGAAATTCCGGCAGATCGCATTGTCGCCCTGCAACAAGGTATTGCGCTCAAAGATGAACAATACTTGGCACATACTGTGAAAGTTGTAGCGCTTTGTCTGGCAATGGAAACCGGTGGCTTAGATCAAGTCGAAGTCTATGACTGCCTGCAAGACTATCCGATGTAATTCTTTTAAAGAATTTAACAAAAGTGATGCTCTGGCATCACTTTTTTCTTTATAGGATAGTAATAGAATGTCATTAAAAATACTGGATATTTCAGATGTTAATCTAAGAATTTAAAAAACCAAAAAAAAAGCGACCAAATCGGTCGCTCTTTTCATAAAGAAGGATTAAAAATTAATGCGGCCACTGACCCAAAGTCACCCGATCATTACCGCCATAATCTTTTACGGTACGGACCTTTTTATAACCGGCCTGCTTAAATAGATGCTGCACGGCATCAGCCTGATCATAACCATGCTCAAGCACCACCCAGCCATTGACGGTTAAATGCTTTTTGGCCTGAATAATAATGTCTTCCAAATCAGCCAAGCCCTTTTTATCCGCAACCAGTGCACGTTGCGGCTCGGTCGCCAGATGCTGCATATGTGCATCATCCGGATCGATATACGGCGGATTTGAAGCAATCACATCAAAGAACTGACGGCCAAATGGTTTCAACCACGAACCCAGAACGAATTCTACATTCTCAATATCATGTTGTTCTGCATTATATTTGGCTACTTCAAGCGTAGGCGCATAAATATCTGATGCAACAATCACCCATTCAGGACGCTCCGATGCAAGCGATAAGGCAATTGCACCTGTGCCTGTACCCAAATCCACCACACGGGCATCTTCAGGCAAATCTAACTTTAACACGGTTTCAACCAGCACTTCAGTATCAGGACGCGGCACCAACGTATCTTTGCTGACTTTCAGATCCAAAGTCCAGAATGGTTGTGAACCGGTGACATAAGCCAAAGGTTCACCGGCAGCAATTCGTGCCAGACCATCCTTATAAGCTTGTTCCTGCTCAGGCGTCAATTCCTGATCTTTTTTCATCAACAGATCAAATGAATCAATCTTGGTGATGTGTTCCAGCAACCAGGCATTTTCCTGACGCTCATAACTTTCAGCTTCACCGCGTAAAGCCAGCGCTTGTAAAATATTCATTATCCACCATTCTGCTGTGCAAGCATGGCCAACTGATCGGCCTGATATTCGCGATGCAGGCTGTCCAGCAATTCGGTCAAATCACCTTCCATGACCGCATCCAGCCTGTATAAAGTCAGGTTAATGCGGTGGTCGGTCATACGACCTTGAGGGTAATTATAGGTACGAATACGTTCTGAACGATCCCCTGAACCAACCAGATCACGACGCATTTCAGAGGTTGCAGCATCGGCAGCAGCCCGTTTGGCATTTTCTAAACGAGACACCAAAAGTGCCATCGCTTTGGCTTTGTTTTTGTGTTGCGAACGTTCATCCTGACACTCCACTACCGTGCCTGTCGGTAAATGGGTAATACGTACCGCAGAATCAGTTTTGTTAATATGCTGACCACCAGCACCTGAGGCACGGTAAGTATCAATCCGCAAATCCGAGGAATTGATTTCTACCGAAGTATCGACATCGACTTCCGGTAAGATCGCAACGGTACAAGCAGACGTATGTACACGACCTTGCGATTCGGTTGCTGGCACACGTTGTACACGATGCGCACCACTCTCAAACTTCAAGCGACCATATACACCGTCACCATTGATCAGGCAAATCACTTCTTTATAACCGCCGTGTTCACCTTCATTTTCTGACAGGATTTCAATACGCCAGCCTTGATTTTCTGCGTATTTACTATACATGCGATACAGATCACCCGAGAAAATCGCTGCTTCATCGCCGCCGGTTCCGGCACGAATTTCCAGATAAGCAGAGTTGGCATCATTTGGATCTTTTGGAATCATCAGAATATTCAGGTCTGATTCAAGCGCTTCAATCAAAGCTTTATTTTCTTTGATTTCCTCTTGTGCCATTTCCTTAAAGTCCGGGTCCGACAACATGGCCTGAGCTGTTTCAATATCTTCTTCAGCCTGTCTGTACTTGCTCCAAACGCTGGTGATTTCTGTCAGGTCATTATGCTCACGCGACAGCTGACGAAAACGTTTATTGTCTGAAATTACTTCTATATCAGCCAATAATGCTGTCAGCTCTTCGTGGCGGTCAGAGAGTTGGTCTAATCGTAAACGTAACGATTCTTTCATTTTTTAAAAAATCTCAAAACATAGGCTGCAACTAAAAACCGATTTAGCACAGCGAAATCAAAAAATTGCGCCTAGTTTAACGATTCTGGCTTCTAATGAACATCATTATTGAGTAAGTCCACGCCGCTATCATTCTCTCTCGGCAGCATTTGTTAACAAATAAGATTAAAAATAGTGGAATTGCCTTTTTTATAATCGATCTTATGCTTATTTCTTGCAGATTTTACAATTCATCAAATAAAGCAGTAAATTATGGAGAAACATCTTCATATTATTCTGGGCATGATTTGTTACATTTTCCACATCGAAATAAATACAGTCCTGTTAATGGACACGGAGTGATGACATGAAACTCAACGCACTTTTAATGAGTACAGTTTTAGCTGCTGGTTCAATGATGGCGGTAAATGCACATGCAGACAGTACAGCACGTGTTGCAGCAGCAAGTGCCTTAGGTAGTGTTGCAGGTACAGCCCTAGGTAAAAACATGGGCGGCAATACTGGCGCGACCATCGGTGCGGCCTTGGGTGGTGCAGGCGGTGCAGCAGTCGCAAGTAGCAAAAAGAACCGTACTGAATCTGCAATCGGTGGTGCTTTGGGTGGCGGTGCAGGTTATACCGTAGGTAAAAACATGGGTGGTAGCAACGGTGGCTATATCGGTTCAGCATTGGGTGCTGCTGGTGGTGCGGCACTGGGTAACAAGATTGCCAAAGATAAAGCAGCGGAAAAACGTTCTAAACACTGGAAAAAACGTCACCGTTAATTTTCTGGGCTCACTTTAGACCAGACATTAGATTTAATATTAAAGGCACCTTCGGGTGCTTTTTTTATGACCTGCTTATAAGATTCAAATTCATGTAATACATAAATTTATTTACTCAAAATCATGAATAAATTAAGGAGATAAAAATCACAATTCGCCAACATTGCCTTCATGCTGTTTGACGCTTGCTAGATTAAATTGATCTTATCAACAAATACAGCTAGATATATAAAAGGTGTACTCATGAACTATAAATCTCTAATGATCGCTGTCGTAGCAACCTCAGCCATGGGTATGACAGCAGCCAATGCGGGTAATACAACCAATACCGCCTTAGCTTCAGCACTTGGTGGTGTTGTTGGTGCGGCAGTAGGTAATAAAATGGGTGGTACAACCGGTGCAACCATCGGTTCGGCAATTGGTGGTGGTGCTGGTGCAGCAGTTGCAGCAAACAAGCGTGACCGTAATGGTGCAATTATCGGTGGTGCCCTGGGTGGTGGTGCAGGTTATGCAGTCGGCCGAAATATGGCGGGTACCAATGGCGGTTATATCGGTGCAGCACTAGGTTCTGCGGGTGGTTCAGCACTGGGTAAAAAAGTCAGTGAGGATCGCCGTTATGATGACCGCTATGACCGTCGCTACAGTTCAAAAAACTACCGCACGAATGACTATCGCTATAACAACCGTCGTCGTTAAGGCTGCACTCTCTAAGCTTCCCTCCTTAAATAAGCATCTTCGGATGCTTATTTTTTTGCCTGTTATTTTCGTTTACACTTATATCGATTTTTTTCGATATACAAATACAATGCAAAGTCGTATGCTTTTAGTCATGTCTATTTAAGAGTAATACGATGCGTACACTTAACGATACCCGGTTCTCTATCCTCGAACTGGTTCCTGTTCGTGACGATAAGACTATTCAATTCGCGCTGAACCACGCGCTGGAGCTTGCCCAGGCAGCAGAACAACTGGGTTATAGCCGAATGTGGCTGGCAGAACATCACAATATGGATGGCATTGCCAGTTCAGCCACAGCCGTTCTTTTAGGCTATTTACTGGCGAACACCAAAAGCTTAACTTTAGGCTCAGGCGGGATTATGCTCCCGAATCATGCGCCGCTGGTGGTGGCTGAGCAATTCGGAACTTTAGCGACCTTATATCCAGATCGTGTTGAACTCGGTCTGGGCCGTGCTCCTGGAACTGACCAGATGACCATGCGTGCCCTGCGCCGTGGCCGTCAGGAAACTGAAGATCAGTTCCCGCAAGATATTCTGGAAATTTTGCAATATTTTAAAGATCCAGAGCCAAATCAGCGTATTGTTGCGACTCCCGGTCAAAGCACGCATGTTCCGGTCTGGCTACTCGGATCGAGTCTGTTCAGTGCACAACTTGCAGCAAAACTGGGCCTGCCTTATTCTTTTGCTTCACATTTTGCCCCGCGTATGCTCGGTCAGGCGATTCAGCTGTATCGTGAAAACTTTGAGCCTTCCGAATATCTGGAACGTCCTTATGTCTCAATGGGTGTCCCAACCTGTGTGGCAGATAGCGATGAAGAAGCAGAATACCTCGCGACCAGTGCCTATCAGCGGGTTTTGTCATTGATTCGTGGTCAGACCTTAAAACTGAAAGCGCCGATAGATTCAATGGACGGTCTATGGTCACCTGCCGAGAAAATGTCGGTTGATAACTTCTTTGCCATGGCACAGGTCGGCTCCAAAGAAACTGTGAAAGCTGGGCTGGAATCGCTTTTGGCCAGATATGATGTCGATGAGTTTATCTTCACTTGTGACATCTATGACACTGACAAGCGTCTGCATAACTTTGAGCTGTTGATGCAGCTTAAAAACGGGCAATAAATGAAAGCGACATCTACCTATTCTCAGCAATGGGTAGATGTTGTATAACTTTCAAATAAAATAGCAACAATCTGTTCAACACCGTCATCCAAACTTTTTCTATTCATTCTTCTCTCTTACTTAACACCACCGCTTTTTAATCATATTTATATCTCCTGACTTAGAAAAAATAAGCCGCTGTATTTCTGTCAAATAGATGACTGTCTAAGTTAAATTTTCTCCTTTACCCTGCTTCTGGTTTTTGTTTATATCTAAGACAAAGAAAATCAATTATTAAATAAATTCAAGGAAGTCTAATGGCCACCAAGCAAGATCTACACGCTGGCATTTTTGAAAATCATCCCGAACATTTCCAGCTGTTTACCGGAATAAATATCGCTTCTTCCGAGCTTATGAAACTGGATTATTCAAACAAAGATATTGCAATTATTGGCACAGACCAGTTTACCGTTACCCAGCTGGATAAAATTAGTCAACATGCCGGTTCGGTGAAAGTTTTTCAGATTAATCCTGCTTTTGTGCTGCCAGGTTCAGACCGCATTCTGCAACGCATTATTAATCATCCTTTAATTGGTAAAAATCGTCGTCTATTTAACAACCGGATTAAGAGTCTGCTTTCCCTCAGATTTCTGGAAAATCAGGTACAAAACCTGTGGCTAAGACGCCAGTTAATGCCAAATCTTGCATCTTCTCCTAACACCTATCTCAAGTCAGATTATTATTATGCCGCGCTACAGCGGGAAAATTGTCAGCTGATTACCTGGCCAATCCTAAAAATTACTGAAAACAGTATTTGCTGTATCAATGGAGATCAGCATCAGGTCGATATTATTATTCATACTTATTTAGCAGAAGAATAAGCTACGTTGGCAACTCAACATGAAAAATTGATGAAATCTAGAACTCTACACCTAGGATTAATAGTGTACTTATTCAACAAATTGATTAAATAACGCTCTTTTGTATTTTTCATTATGATACTTGATATTTTTTAAATTTATAAAAACCATACATTATTTCTATAAATAAGCATTTATTGGTATTTTTTAGCTATAAAACAGAGCCAAATCAAAGTTTGGCTCTGTTTGGCTTTTTAGCCAATTCGACGTTTTAAACCCGTCATTTGCAAGACACGTGTCGAGATTTCTTCAATCGACATTTCAGAGACATTCAGGTACTTGATTCCTTCCGAAATGTAGATTCCTTCAATGGCACGCAGCTCCATCTGGCACTGGCTAAAGCTGGCATAACGACTATTGGCCTTACGTTCAGTGCGAATCGCGACGAGACGGTCTGCATCAATCATCAGACCAAACAGCTTGTTTTTATGCGGACGCAGTACCGCTGGCAAGCGATTATCGTCCAGATCTTCTTCTGTTAGTGGATAGTTGGCCACCCGAATACCAAATTGCAAAGACAAATAAATAGAGGTAGGTGTTTTACCCGAACGCGACACCCCAATCAGAATCAGATCGGCTTTATCATAATGACGCGTACGCGCGCCATCATCATTGTCCAAGGCAAAATGTACCGCATCGATACGGGCTTTATAGGAGGCAGTATCAGTCACCGCATGGGTTTGACCGACTAAAGTTGTAGGCAACACCTGCAACTCATCCGACAACTTACTGATAAGTCCTTCAAATACATCAAGATTTACGGCATTTGCGGTATTAATAATCTCCCGCACATAAGGGTCGACTAAAGTATCAAAAACCAGTGGTTTTTCACCGTCTTGCAGAGCACGCGCATTGATCTCTGCAACCACACTGGTTGCGGCTTCTTCAGAGCTAATATAAGGGATAATATGAATGTCAAACTTTACATTTGGAAACTGCGCTAATAGTGAGTGTCCAAGCGTTTCAGCGGTAATTGCCGTGCCATCCGAGATAAAGAAAACACTACGCTGAATTTGTTTACCTTCTGACATTAAAATTCTCCTCCACCATTTGTCTTAGTGCTATATAATCTTTATAGTAAACCGATCTTACATGACTGTCGCTTAGTAAAATCAAAAACCTAGATGATTTGCTATACTCTCATGCCAAGATAGTGATTAATACTGCAAAAGTGGAGTAACAACTTTGGAAGCGCGCGTAATTGGTCTGGAAAAATTAGGGAAGCACGACGTTGAACTCGTGGGTGGGAAAAACTCATCCTTGGGCGAAATGATCAGCCACTTATCCAATGCTGGTGTATCGGTGCCAGGTGGCTTTGCAACTACAGCTGAAGCATATCGTGAATTTCTCGAGCAAAGTGGCCTAAACGCTAAAATTAATGCAGAGCTTGCAGCACTAAATGTGGATGATGTGAATGCTCTTGCTGAAACCGGTGCAAAAATCCGCCAATGGATTGTGGATACTCCACTTACCTCTGAATTAGAACAAGAAGTTCGTACAGCATTTGCAGAACTTTCTAACGGCAACCCTGATATCGCGGTTGCCGTTCGTTCATCAGCGACAGCAGAAGATTTACCAGATGCTTCTTTTGCTGGACAGCAAGAAACTTTCTTGAATATTCGCGGTATTGATAACGTGCTTATCGCGATCAAAGAAGTTTTTGCATCTTTATATAATGACCGCGCAATTTCTTATCGTGTCCATCAAAACTTCGCGCATGACGTGGTTGCCCTTTCAGCAGGGATCCAACGTATGGTTCGCTCTGAAACGGGTGCTGCAGGTGTAATGTTTACCCTGGACACTGAATCAGGCTTCCGTGATGCAGTGTTTATTACCGCGTCTTATGGTTTGGGTGAAATGGTCGTTCAAGGTGCAGTCAACCCTGACGAATTCTATATTTCTAAGCCGCTGTTAAATGCAGGCCGACACGCGATTTTACGCCGCAACTTGGGTTCTAAACACCAGAAGATGATTTATGGTGAAGAAGCTTCTGCAGGTAAATCAGTGGTTGTCGTAGATGTAGAAAAAGCTGAGCGTCAACAGTTCGCTCTAAACGACCAAGAACTCCAAGAACTTGCCAAACAAGCGCTGATCATTGAAAACCACTACGGTTCTCCAATGGACATCGAGTGGGCAAAAGATGGCGATGATGGAAAAATCTACATCGTTCAGGCACGCCCTGAAACAGTAAAAAGCCGTGAAAATGTCGGCACCATGGAGCGCTATCTCCTCAAACAACGTGGTACTGTGATCTGTGAAGGTCGCTCAATCGGTCAACGTATCGGTTCTGGTAAAGTCCGTATCGTGACTTCAATCAAAGAAATGGACAAAGTACAAGACGGTGACGTGCTGGTATCTGACATGACTGACCCGGATTGGGAACCAGTGATGAAACGTGCTGCTGCGATTATTACCAACCGTGGTGGTCGTACCTGTCATGCTGCAATCATTGCACGTGAACTTGGTGTTCCTGCGATTGTAGGCTGTGGTAATGCCACTGAAGTACTGGTTGACGGTCAGGAAGTGACTGTGTCTTGCGCTGAAGGTGATACGGGCTTCATCTATGAAGGTGCGCTGGATTTCGAAATCCAAACCAATTCGATCGAATCAATGCCTGCTCTTCCGTTCAAAGTCATGATGAACGTCGGTAACCCGGATCGTGCATTCGACTTCGCGCAAATTCCAAACGAAGGGATTGGTCTTGCACGTTTAGAATTCATCATCAACCGTATGATCGGTGTGCATCCTAAAGCATTGTTGAATATTGACAGCTTGCCACGTGAAACACGTGCTGCTGTGATGGCGCGTACTGCTGGTTATGCTTCTCCAATCGAGTTCTATGTAGAAAAACTGGTTGAAGGTATCTCTACTCTTGCTGCTGCATTTGCAGATAAACCAGTGATCGTGCGTATGTCTGACTTTAAGTCAAATGAATACGCAAACTTGATCGGCGGTAAGTTGTACGAGCCAGAAGAAGAGAACCCGATGCTGGGCTTCCGTGGTGCAAGCCGCTACGTGTCTGACAACTTCCGTGACTGCTTCGAGCTTGAATGCCGTGCATTGAAAAAAGTTCGTGATGAAATGGGCTTAACCAATGTACAGATCATGATTCCATTTGTGCGTACTGTGGCTGAAGCAAAACGTGTGATCGAGTTATTGGAATTGAACGGTCTTAAACGTGGTGAAAATGGTCTTAAAGTGATCATGATGTGTGAATTACCAACCAACGCATTGTTGGCCGATCAATTCCTTGAACACTTCGATGGTTTCTCTATCGGTTCAAACGACCTGACCCAGCTAACGCTTGGTCTAGACCGTGACTCTGGTATCGTATCGCACTTGTTCGACGAACGTGACCCTGCTGTAAAAGCGCTTCTTGCTCTTGCAATCCAGGCATGTCACCGTGCAGGCAAATACGTGGGTATTTGTGGTCAAGGTCCTTCAGACCATCCTGATCTTGCGAAATGGCTCATGGAACAAGGCATTGAGTCTGTATCTTTAAACCCGGATTCAGTCCTGGATACCTGGTTCTTCCTGGCTAAAGAAAAAGTGGCAACTGCATAATAGATTTTAAATAAAAAAAGACCCTTTCGCAGGGTCTTTTTTTTATGGGATGAATATTCTTTTATATTTCAAAACGCTCTTCTGAAAGTTTTAAAAATATAAGTTTTTGTATTTTGTTTCTCCACATTCAAATTGTAATGACAAACAAATGCCAACAGTAAAATCATTTTTAAAGGGCAATAATTAAAGCGAATCGGATATGTTGAATGATGCACTCAAACCACCCGATCCTTGTTACACTGTTTTTGATTTGAAGCATTTTCTTCATAAATAGGATTGAAAATACTCAATTTATCTATAATCTTAACGATAAGATGGTGTTTGTTTTCAAAATAGAATTCAATACAATCTTAATTCAACCTATTATCAGTTCAAATTTATATATTGAGATTCAGTCTATATGCAGATTTACTTGGCACGAAACAATCAACAAGCTGGTCCATATACGCTCGAGCAATTAAATCAAATGCTTGCCAATCAGCAAGTCATGCTAACTGATTTGGCATGGCATCAAGGCATGGCAGAGTGGAAAGCTTTAGGTGAGCTTACCCAGGGAAAATCGGTATATCAACCTGAGGGTTATGTCGCACCAACCGCAACACCTGACACGCCTTTCCAGAACAACCCGCCTATAACAGTGTCTGGTACGCAACCACGCACCCAAGCAACTACGCAAAAAAATACACTTGCCAGTATTCCCAGCCGTATTCTGGCCAAAATTGTAGACGTGTTACTCTGGTTACCAGCGACTTTTATTCTGACTGGATTCTTCACCCCTGAACAGGAAGTCCGCTTTGCAGAATTGAACCAAGAGTTCATGAATGTGATACTCAACAGTGATGCTGATCCTACCATGGCGCAGCAACTGCAAACCCAGATGTTTGAGATGTTTTCTCAACAAGCCTGGATTGCAACTGCGGTCTATTTACTGATCATGCTGGTGATTCAAGCCTACCTTATTGCCAAATCTGGGCAAAGTATTGGCAAAAAAATGACGAAAATCAAAATTGTAGATGCTGAATCTGGTGAGAAAGTTAGCTTATTACGTGCCTTCACCATTCGTAGCGTATTCTTTATATTTCTGAATATCATCTTCATGCCCTTGAGTTTAATGATTGACTGGGCCTTCGGATTGGGTAAAAAACGTCAGACCCTGCACGATAAACTGGCAAAAACTCAAGTGGTAAAACAATAATTTTGAATCACTTAAAATGGGATGATATTCATCCCATTCTTTCTTACATAACTTTGAAATTGAAATAAAATTCCTATAAATATTCCTAAATCCCGAGCAACAAAATCGGTTTTTATTACAGGCATTTAAAGCGGCTTTAGATATAGCTTAGTTCGTCAATCTCAGGCATAATGCCCTACAACGTAGCGGTGTATTATGATTAATAGGATGTTTTGTAAAAATCAGCCTTTTTCGTCATGTGCACTTTAATCGCTATCCCATATTAAATTAGGGAATGGGACTCTTCACCGAGGTTGTAAAATGAGACAAACGATTTTAGCTGTATTGTCTTTATCTGCGATGACTGCACTCTTGACCGGGTGTGGTGGTGATATGGTACTTCTGAACTCTAAAGGTCCAGTTGCAGCAGGTCAAAGTAACCTGATGATGACTGCGATTTACTTAATGCTGTTGGTGGTTATTCCATCAATCATCATGGCATTATGGTTCGGTTGGAAATATCGTGCATCGAATAAAGACGCAGACTATAAACCTACATGGACACACTCTACTGCAATTGAAATTGTAGTATGGGGTATTCCTGTCATTATTATTGGTATTTTAGCTTGGTTAACTTGGTGGGGTTCCCACAAGTATGACCCATACCGTCCAATTGAAGCAGATAAAGCACCATTAACTGTTCAAGTTATTGCTGAACAATTTAAATGGATCTTCATCTATCCTGAGCAAAACATTGCAACAATTAACGAATTGCGTTTCCCAGAGAAAACTCCGGTAAGCCTTCGTATCACGTCTAACTTCACGATGAACTCTTTCTTCATCCCGGCGTTAAGTGGTCAGATTTATGCAATGGCAGGCATGCAAACTCACCTTAACTTCTTAGCTGATGAAACGAGTCCAGCTGAAGGTTATCGTGGTTTCTCTTCAAACTATTCAGGCTATGGCTTCTCGCAAATGCGCTTCCGTGCACATTCTGTGACTGATGCTCAATTCGCTGAATGGGTTGCTGCAGTTCAATCAGGTAATGGTACTTCAGTAAATCCTGTTGCAGTTCAAAAAACTGTTTTAGACCAAGCTGAATTTGCGACCTTACGTGACGGCAACCGTTCACAAAAACAAATTGATGCAATGGTTCGTAATGCAAGAACAGATTTAGAGAAACGACTTGCTGAAACTGCACAAGCAGAAGGCCCATATAAGACTCAGCCACATCCTGTGACTTATTATTCTTCTGTCGAGTCTGGTTTGTTTGAATCTGTGATTCACAACTATATGAGTAACTACCACGGTGCTGATCATACAGCTCCTGTAGAAGCTGCAGCGACTGATGCTGTTGCTCAGGAAGCATCTGCTTCTGAAGCTCATGTAGCAGGTGAACATGCGACTGCTTCTCAAGGAGAATAAGACATGAGCTTCTTAGGTAAGTTAGGTCCAGATGCAATTCCTTACGATCCAATCGTATTGGCAACTGTTGCAATGATGATCTTGGGTGCTATCGCAGTTGTTGCTGGTATTACCTACTTCAAAAAATGGGGCTACTTGTGGAACGAATGGTTCACATCTGTAGACCATAAAAAAATTGGTATCATGTATATCTTCGTATCTGTGATCATGCTGGTGCGTGGTTTCGCCGATGCGATCATGATGCGTCTTCAGCAGTTCCTTGCAAAAGGTGGCGGCGAAGGTTATTTACACCCTGAGCATTACGACCAGATCTTTACCGCGCATGGCGTGATCATGATCTTCTTCGTGGCAATGGGTCTTGTAGTTGGTTTAATGAACATCTCTGTGCCGCTTCAAATCGGTGCACGTGACGTTGCATTCCCATTATTGAACTCACTCAGCTTCTGGTTATTTGCCGGCGCTGCGGGTCTGATGATGGTTTCACTTGCGTTAGGTGAATTCGCTGCAACAGGCTGGATGGCATACCCTCCACTGTCAGGTATCGAATATTCTCCAGGCGTAGGTATGGACTACTACATCTGGGCACTGCAAATTTCAGGTCTAGGTACGCTATTAACGGGTGTTAACTTCTTTGTTACCATCATCAAAATGCGTGCGCCTGGCATGAAACTCATGGAAATGCCAATCTTTACCTGGACATCTTTATGTACAGCAGTATTGATTATTGCTGCTTTCCCGGTGTTGACTGCAACAATTGCAATGCTAACGCTTGACCGTTACTTCGATTTCCACTTCTTTACAAATGACCTGGGTGGTAGCCCAATGTTGTATGTAAACCTGATTTGGACTTGGGGTCACCCAGAAGTGTATATCTTGGTATTACCAGCATTTGGTATTTACTCAGAAGTTGTTGCGACTTACTCGCGCAAAGCATTGTTCGGTTACAAATCCATGGTGTATGCAACAGTAGCAATCACAGTATTGTCATTCGTTGTATGGGTTCACCACTTCTTTACTATGGGTGCAGGTGCCAACGTTAACGCGTTCTTCGGTATCATGACCATGATTATTGCGATTCCTACAGGTGTGAAGATCTTCTCTTGGTTGTTCACCATGTACAAGGGTCGCATTGTTTACACAACCCCAATGCTGTGGACACTTGGCTTCCTTGTGACTTTCGGTATCGGTGGTTTAACAGGTGTATTGATGGCGGTTCCACCAGCGGACTTCCTGGTACACAACTCTTTATTCCTGATCGCTCACTTCCATAACGTAATTATTGGTGGTGTAGTATTTGCGATGTTCGCAGGTATCATCTTCTACTGGCCGAAAATGTTCGGTTGGAGACTGAATGAAACTTGGGGTAAAGCAGCATTCTGGTTCTGGTTCTTCGGTTTCTACTTTGCATTCATGCCACTTTATATCCTTGGTTTCATGGGTATGACTCGTCGTCTGAATACATTTGACAACCCAGATTGGGACCCATATGTAAATATCGCGATGTTCGGTTCAGTTCTTGTTGCACTTGGTATCGTATGTTTCGTTATGCAAATCGTGGTTGGTTTCTTACAACGTGACCAACGTCTAGATTTGACTGGCGACCCATGGGATGGCCGTACGCTTGAATGGTCGACATCTTCTCCTGCTCCGTTCTATAACTTTGCTCATCTTCCAAAGATCAATGGTATTGATACTTTCTGGGTTGAGAAAGAAAATGGTGTTGCATATGCAAAACCAACGAAGTATGAAGATATCCATATGCCAACGAATCGTGCTGCTGGTTTCGTTATCGCGATGTTCATCACTGTAATGGGCTTCGGTTTAATCTGGCATATCTGGTGGTTAGTAGTTGTTACGTTCATTGCTTCTATCATTAGCTTCATCGTGTCTTCTTTCACCAAGAAAGTGGATTACTATGTTCCTGCTGCTGAAGTTGAGCGTATTGAAAACGAACGCTATGCGATTCTTGAAAAACACTTGAAGAAGGACTAAGACAATGGCTGAAGTACTTCATCACGATAACCACGGACACGATGAGCATCATCACGATGATACTGACATCACCGTCTTTGGTTTCTGGACTTACTTGATGAGTGACCTTGTCCTGTTCGGTACACTCTTCATTGCGTTCGCTGTTTTAAGTAGCCACATTCCTGTGGGTACTCCAAGTGCGAGAGACCTGTTTGGCGACTCTTTAGGTTTCGTTCTGACTGAAACCTTCGCTCTCTTGATCTCTTCTGTAACCTTTGGTTTTGCAGTTCTTGCTGCATACAAAAAAGACGTTGCAAAAGTACTGACTTGGTTAGCGATTACTTGGGTATTCGGTGCTATCTTCATCGGCATGGAACTATATGAGTTCAATCACTTAGTTCATGCGGGTCACGGTCCAAGCACAAGTGCGTTCTTATCTGCGTTCTTTACCTTGGTAGGTACGCACGGTATTCACGTAACTTCTGGTCTGGTCTGGATGATCGTGTTAATGGTTCAAATCAAGAAATATGGTTTGACTCTTGCAAACACGCGTCGTCTAGCTTGCCTAAGCTTGTTCTGGCACTTCCTTGACATCGTTTGGATCTGTGTATTCAGCGTAGTTTACTTGATGGGAGTTCTGTAATGAGTCACGATCACAACTCAGCTGGTGCATCACACGGTAACGTTAAGCAATATACAATTGGCTTCGTACTTTCTGTCATCCTTACCGTAATTCCATTCGGTATGGTGATGGCAGGCGGTTTTGAACGCGGTATCTTGATTGCAGTAATTGCGATTACTGCGGTTGCTCAGATTCTTGTGCAGTTAATTTACTTCCTGCATATGAACTCTTCTTCAGAGCAACGCTGGAACGTGATTGCGTTCGTGTATACCATCTTAACCATCGCTATTCTTTTAGTAGGTTCTGTATGGATCATGAATTACCTACACTACAACATGATGATCTAAACTGGTCGTCATGTTGAAAAAGTATTTATTCCTGACTAAGCCAGGAATTCTCTTCGGTAACTTTGTTACCACTTTGGGTGGCTACTTCGTAGCCACTCAAGGTTCTGTAGATTTCCTTCTCCTGCTTATTACCCTTCTCGGTACTACGCTTGTCGTAGCATCAGGATGTGTGGTCAACAACGTGATTGACCAGGACATCGACCAAAAAATGCAGCGCACACAAAATCGTGCTCTGGTCATCAAAACCATCTCTGAACCTGTTGCCCTGGCTTTTGCTCTGGTCTTAGGCCTCATTGGTTTTAGCATTTTATGGTTCTGGGTAAATGCGTACGCTTTTCTTTTCGCGGTGATTGGTTTTGTTGTATATGTTGGTTTCTACAGCCTATGGACAAAACGAACCACAATTCATCAAACTGTAGTCGGCAGTATTTCTGGTGCAGCTCCGCCTGTCATTGGTTATACCGCTGTGGCCAATCAATTTGACCTGGGTGCATTACTGATCTTTTTAGGTTATGCGTTGTGGCAAATGCCTCACTCATGGGCAATTGCGGTTTACCGCTTTGATGATTACAAAAATGCAGGCATTCCCATTTTGCCTGTGGCGCGCTCGATTCATCGTACCAAGATCGAATCACTTTTGTATGTGGTGTTATTCACCCTGACCATGAATGCATTATTTGTATATGGCTATGCCAATTGGTTGTATGCAGTCATTTTAAATCTATTGTGCATTTACTGGTTGTATATCGGTGTCATTGGATTTAAAGCTGAAAATGATCAGCTTTGGGCAAAGAAATATTTTCTGTTCTCTGTCATCCTGATTACCGTGATCAGTATTGTATTTAGCTTTACTTCAACTGCGCCATCTACACAGATAGTATTTTTTTAAAAAGATAGAGAGTTCGTCTCTATCTTTTTTTATTTCAGAATCAACGTCTCATATGTTCATGCATCGGTTGCATCGCATGGCAGTCATAACACAAAGCACTCAAATTGATTAAACGGTTATCGGCTTTATTACCATTAATATGATGCGTATGTAAATTTGCATGATCGTGAGTACAATCTTTTGTACATGCTTCACAGCGCCATTGTTTCGATTTTCTGTATTTATAGGAAATATACTTCCAGTCCATTTGATATTGATTAGCTACAATATCATTTTGGTCTGTATATAACACTTGAATCATCGCCTGATAAAATTGTGGCTCAAACTTGAGATAAAAATCACTTAAGTCTAATTTTTTGGATATCTGGTTTTTTTCCATCGGTGTCATCGAAGTTTTATAGCCGTTTAACTTTAATTGACTTAGACAGTATTTACAGACATCCAAATCATACTCACCACTTTTAATTTGGTTTGTATAATTTGAAATAAAGCGAATTTTACGAATTTTATCTGTGCGTGCTGAACACACATAACGCTGTATACGCCCAGCAGCCTTCATTTCTTTGAGCTTATGACAATGACAAATGTGTAATTTAGGCAGACTCTCTTCTTGCTTATTTCCCTGAAAAGCATCCTGAATATTCAGAGAAACCATCACACCTTTATAATAAAGCAAACCCGAAGGAGAGCTTGTAATATCACCAATATCAACCTCGACACCTTCATGCAAATCATATAAATCTGCGTAGGTAATACCATTGCGAAAGGGTAAATCAGTAATATCTAAAAGCTTTGCTTTCATTTGACTTCTTAATTCATTTAAGAAGTCACTAGTTAAAAAATCAACGAGCTGCATTTGAATCACCATAGGCAACAGCACGAATTCTATCTTCAGCGGTTGTCACCACTCTAAATTCTACACGTTGTGATGCACCGTAATGCTCTCTATTAGAGCCACTCGCAGGTTGCCCATTTTTACCTAAAGGTGCAGCCGAAGAAAATCCAATTGCTCTGAATTTACGTTTTAACCACGCTTTTTCTACCGTTGTTAATAATGAACTTTGTAGTAAATAAATTAAGGTATTTTGTGCACGTGTTTGAGAAAGCTGCATGTTACGAATATAAGCCTCTTCCTCACCAACACCTTTTGCCCAGAAACTTGACGTATGCCCTTCAATACGAATTTCTTTAATATTATCAACAAAACGATCTTGCATCACCGAACGAATATAAATAGGGAAATATTCATTCAGTGCCTGCTTAAATTCAGCACTTAAATCTGCTGAACCTGCCTTAAAAAGAATTTCCTCATTATTAAAGCGCACTGTTAAGTCAGGACTTAGAGTTGCACCCCACTTGGTCAATTTACTTTGTAGCTTTTGCTCTAATTGCGAATGTAATTGTTGTTCATCCGCCTTAAAAATTCGTGGGATATCGACTGATTCTTTAACACGTATCATGTAAATGACACTAATAAGCAAAAACACCATCATCAGTGCAGTCATAATATCGCTTAAACTAATCCATTGATCAGAATTCGTTGCACGCTGACGCATAAAGGGCAACATTAAGATCTCACTCCCTGATCAATCGAGTCGATAATATTTTTTAAATTTTCTGTAATTGGCTCATAATCTTGTGCAAACTTAGTTGAAAGTGCACCTAATTGCTGAGCGAGTGTGATCAATGACTGATTCAATGTCTGCTGCAATTGAGTTTCAATCGTGCTTAAACCATCGCTTAATTGCTGCTGCGTCTGTTCAAATGATTGCTTCATTTGCTTTTGCATTTGTTCAGCTTGCTGTGCAGACGTTGTTTGTATCTGTAGCGCACGCGCATGACTAGACTCCAAATAGTCATGAATTTCAGTAAAGATCGTTTCGGTCAGTTGATTGATTTTATCCATTTGCGATTCAGTCTTGTTAAAACTCTCTGCAAACAATTGACGCGTTTGATCAACCTCTACAAGTTTTGCATCCAAAGCGCCATAGAAATGCTCAATACGGTTGTTAAACTCATAGTTGGTATGATCAATGGATTGAATGGCTTGCTCTACTTGTAAAATAATTTGCTTAAAACCATCCACATTATGCAACACAGTTGAAAAATCATTTTTCACCTGTTCAATCTGAGACAACATTCCCTCATAATTTGTGGTCTGTTGTTCTACGTGAGATGCGTATTGCTCCTGCCAATCTACCAAACGGTTTACAGATTGATTAAGTTGCTTAAAGTTTTCACCCAAACTATCTGTTAAATTTTCATTGAAACGTTGAATTGCTTGTTCCAGGGCCTTAATGAAAATATCAGTGGTCTGTTCTGCTTGCTTTTGTGCAAACGAAACAAATTCGTTTCTTAATTCTGCGATTTCACCTGCAATATAACCTTGTGTACTGCGTTGAATTTGCTCAATACCACCTAAACTACTACTGATCGATTGAAGCATTTCTTGCATATTATTTTTATTATTTTTATCTAAATTTAGGCCAAAATTTTCAATGGCTTTTACTAAATTCTGATGATGATTTTGATTATCAGTATAAATTTTTTCTAAAAATTGGCTCTGCTTTGCTAAAATTTGATGCTCTTCATAAAACTGCTGCACCTGCTTATCTGCCTGTAAATCAGTATCATTTTCTTTAAACTTAATAAGTGCATGAAATTTAATTAAAATTGAAGCAAGAATACCTGCAAATGACCCCCAAAATGCAGTTTTAATACCATTTACTAGAGTCGATAGACTTCCCGTTGGATCCTCTGTGTCAAAGCCCGCAAGCCCCAAAGCAACACCAAAGAAGGTAAAGCCAATCCCTATTGTAATCAGTAAACTTGGGTAAGCAGGATTAGCCTTTTCATGCAAGCGATCTAAACGAATAAAATAAATAAAGAAAACAACAATAACTACAATTGCAAGGAAATGAAAAATTTTGGAAAAAACATCAAGAAAATCTAACATGACAGAGGGAAAGGAAATAAAATTATGTGAATAGTATCACTATAAATAATTGTTCCCACAAAAAACTTCAATAAACACAAAAGAATAAATATAACTTAATATTTGAATTTAGCTATTTCAAAGCTATGACTTGTATTTTAAACCTAAACCCTCTAAAATTCTTGGCTCGCAAACACTGCGACACAACCTTGGTTGTGACTCCTTGCTTCAATTTACTTAAATTGGGGCTGTCCAAACCGTAAGGAGCTGACAATGCGTCATTACGAAATCGTACTTTTAGTACACCCTGATCAAAGCGATCAAGTCGTTGGTATGGTAGAACGCTACCTAACTCACATCAAAGAAGCTGAAGGTCAAATCCACCGTCTTGAAGACTGGGGCCGTCGTCAATTGGCTTACCCAATCAACAAGATCCACAAAGCTCACTACATTCTTATGAATGTTGAGTGTGGTCAGACTACTCTTGATGAGCTTGAAGAATTGTTCCGTTATAACGATGCAATCATTCGTAGCCTTATCATCCGTCGTGAAAACGCAATCACTGAAGAGTCACTATTGGCGAAAAGTGCTGAAGAAAAACGTGCGCGTAAAGCTCAACGTGAAGAAGCACAACACGCTCAAGACTCTGCTGAAGCTTAAGGAGAACATAACATGGCACGTTTTTACCGTCGTCGCAAGTTCTGCCGCTTTACAGCTGAGAACGTTACGTACATCGACTACAAAGATATCGACACTTTAAAACAGTACATCACTGAAAACGGCAAGATTGTTCCTAGCCGTATTACAGGTACTAAAGCTCGTTACCAACGTCAATTGGCGCTAGCTATTAAACAAGCTCGCTTCTTGTCTTTGATCCCTTACACTGACAATCATAAGTGAGGTTGAGCTGTGGATATTATCTTATTACAACGCATTAAAAACCTAGGTAAACTAGGCGATAAAGTATCAGTTAAAGCTGGTTATGGCCGTAACTTCCTTATCCCACAAGGTATGGCAGTTGCTGCAACAGAATCAAACACTGCTGCTTTTGAAGCTCGTCGTGCTGAACTTGAGAAAGCTGAAGCTGATGTTTTAGCTGCTGCTCAAGCACGTGCTGACCAATTGAACGAAGTAAATATCGTAATCACTGCGAAAGCTGGTGACGAAGGTAAACTATTCGGTTCTATCGGTACTCGTGACATCGCTGACGCGTTGACAAATGCTGGTCTAGAAGTAGACCGTGCAGAAGTACGTCTTCCAAATGGCGCACTTCGTCACACTGGCGAATTTAACATCGCAATCCAATTGCACCATGATGTTACTGCAGAAGTTCTGGTTACTATCGTAGCTGAGTAATTTCTCGCCTCAAAAAGAGCATGCGAAAGCATGCTCTTTTTTTATCTATAAAAAAATGACAGGTATCTCCTGCTTAAAAATTATTTTATTACCCATACAAATGAAAATTTACCCTTCGCATTTGATTTCAGAACGCGTATGATTTCATGTCGTAGTGAATAAAAGCTATTCATCTCCGATAATGTTTAACCATTGTATTTAAAATCAGGGATTTATATGTCACAGGCGAATGCCAGCAAAAAGCCGACCAGCGCTAATATCGAAATCAGTACTGAGAACAGCAATCTCAAGGAATTTCGTACTCCACCGCACAATTTAGCGATTGAACAAGCCGTACTTGCTGCATTAATGACCGTTGCCGAATCTTTTGAACAGGTCGGTGATGTGCTGACTGAAAATGATTTTTATGCGACCCGACATAAATATATTTTCCGCGCCATTGATCAACTCTCTAAAGAAAACTCACCTTATGATGCGGTACTGGTGCATGACTGGCTGATCAAGCAGAACTTGCTGGATGCCATTGGTGGTGAAGAATATCTGATGCAGCTCATGGCAGACTCGCCATCGAGTTTCTACAACCTGGAAACCTATGCAGGCAAAATTAAAGAATTCTCGACCCTGCGCAGCATGATTAAAGTCAGCTCTGAAATTTTACAAAATGCCTATGACACCAAAGGCCGTACCGTCAGTGAAATTTTGGACTTGGCTGAAACCAATATTTTCTCGATTGCAGAACAGCATAATAATAATGCCAAGGCGCAAGGGCCTAAACCGATTAACTCTGTCGTTGCCGATGTTTTTGATAAATTGAATGAATTATCACAAATGGAAGGTAGCATTACCGGTTTAACCACAGGTTTTGTGGAACTGGATAATAAAACCTCAGGCATGCAATCCGGCGACCTGATTATTGTCGCAGCGCGTCCGTCCATGGGTAAAACCACTTTTGCCATGAATCTGGTCGAAAGCGTTTTATTTAATAACAACCTGCCGGCGCTGGTCTATTCTATGGAGATGCCAGCGGATTCGATTGCCATGCGTTTGATTTCGTCATTTGGCCGTGTGCATCAGGGGCATTTGCGTTCAGGCAAAATGGACAGCGATGAGTGGTCAAAAGTGACCAGTACCATTGTGCATTTACAGGAAAAAAACCTGTATATCGATGATTCCTCTGCCCTGCCACCAACTGAATTACGTTCCCGTGCCCGTCGTATTGCCAAAATGCATGGTGGCAAACTCGGCTGTATCATGGTCGATTATCTTCAGTTGATGAAAGTACCCGGTATGGGCGACAACCGTGTCGGTGAGATTTCGGAAATTTCACGAAGCTTAAAAGCACTGGCTAAAGAAATGCAGTGCCCTGTCATTGCACTTTCCCAGTTAAACCGCGCCCTGGAAAACCGCCCCAATAAACGCCCGGTGATGTCCGATTTACGTGAATCCGGTGCAATCGAGCAGGATGCCGATTTGATCATGTTCATTTACCGCGACGAGGTTTATAACAAGGAATCAAAGGAAGCCGGCACTGCTGAAATTATTATTGGTAAGCAGCGTAACGGCCCGATTGGTACGGTACGTCTGGCTTTCGAAGGTCAATATACCCGTTTTAGTAATCTCTCACCTGAGTTTTATGCTCAGTATGATGATGAAGAGTAAACAAGCTCAATCATCAGATTTCCATCGTCCCTCCAGGAGTAATTTAGGGTGCGCCAAGCTACAGTTTATATTGACAGTGCAGCACTGCAATATAATTTAAACCGTGTCAAACAACTTGCCCCAACCGCTAAAATCGTCAGTATGGTCAAAGCCAATGCTTACGGACATGGAGTTAAAGACTGCCTGGCAGCCTTAAGTGCAAGCGATGCTTTTGGTGTCGCATGCTTACAAGAAGCCCTGGAAATTCGTGAACTGGGTTATCAACAGCCGATCACGCTCATCGAAGGTGTTTTTGTTGCAGACGAAATGCCAATCGTGATTGATCAGAATATTGAAGTGATTGTGCATCAGCAGGCACAGGTCGATTGGCTCTTGGCACATAAAGATGCTTATATCGCCAAAGACCTGAAAGTCTGGGTCAAGCTGAATAGCGGGATGAACCGTCTTGGCTTTAAAATTGATGTAATTAAAGACGTGATCAATCAACTCAAAGCTGAAGGTTTTACTTGTGTTTTGGCGATGCATTTTGCCAATGCCGATGCTGATCACCCGCTGAATGATGAACAAATCCGTCAATTCTTAGAAATTAAAAATGACTGTGCACCATTGATGGGTTCATGTTGTAACTCAGCAGCCATTTATAAATATCCAGAATTGCATTTTGATTTTGTCCGTCCCGGGATCATGCTTTATGGCGCGACTCCATTTGCAGATCGTGATGTGCATGATCTGGATTTAAAACCAGTCATGACCTTTACTGCCGAAGTGATTGCGCTCAACCATATCAAGGCAGGTGAGCATGTCGGTTATGGTTCAACATTTACAGCTGAGCAAGACATGACACTTGCGATTGTTTCAATTGGCTATGGTGATGGCTACCCTCGTGCTTTCCCGAAACAGAACTATGTGGCGATTAATGGCCAGCAAACGCGTGTCATTGGTCGTGTAGCAATGGATATGATCGCGATTGATGTAACTGCTATGCAGGTAAAACCTGGTACTCAAGTCGAACTTTGGGGGAATACCCGTTTGGTCGATGATGTTGCTGAAGCCAATGGCACCATTGGTTATGAACTGTTATGCAGACTCAGTCATCGTCCGCTACGTAAAGTTATTTGAGTTGATCCTCAGAGCCAAAAAAGTCCAACAGAAGTTGGGCTTTTTATTTAAGCTGATTTTTGTTCTTCAGCCTGCTCTAAACTCAATTTCTCTAATAAAGCATCGACATGATGTTGCTGAAAGGCAAAAGGATTAAAGTCATTAAATCCCATGTCCTGACAGAATTGCTGGATTTGACTGCGTTTAGAAATATACTTCATCGACCAGTCGGGGAAACTCGGATATTCGATTTCCTTGGTCTCAAACAATTTAATATCATGATGGCGAGGATCTTTATTGAGTCTCTCGAGCAGCAGACTTTTTAAGGTTAAACACTCACCTTCCAGACATTGAAAAAAATAACCATCGGCAAAATACAGCACTCCTGTGACTTGATAGCGATGATTAAAATCACGTGCTTCTTTCAGGATATTGGTCAGATCTTCAAGCAAATCAACTTTAGAAGACGTACTTTTACTGGCGTAACAAAATTGGTACATGCGCTAACTTATCTATTTTTATTATGCTGGTGCACAGAAGTTCATACTGTACGCGAAAAAACTGAACCAGAATACCTTTTACAGAAAATATTCATTCGATGGAACAGGTAGCGCTGCCAGTCCTTTTTTCAAGGTGTCTGACCATTGCCGGCTGATCGACGTGAAATATTCATCATCTTCGGCAATACGTTTACCCCTCGGCATCATTAAACTGTCTTTTTTATACACCAGCACATCGAGTGGCATACCGACCGATACATTGGAACGTAAGGTCGATGCAAATGAAATGAGCGAACAACGCAGAGCTTCATCCAGCGGCATATCATAAGTCAAGGCGCGATCCAATATCGGCTTGCCATATTTACTCTCGCCAATCTGGAAATACGGCGTATCCCGCGTGGCACAGATAAAATTTCCTTGCGGATACACATGATAGAGCTGCATTTCTTGATCTTTGAGCTGACCACCCACCAGTAAATTACAATAATAATTACTCTGTTCCAAAATGTCGCTGGTGACATTGGCGATGACTCTCTTAAGCGTGCTCCCGATCAGTTCAGCCACATCAAACATGGTATGCAGACTGAGTATATTGGGTTCCTGCTTCAATTCTAGCTGATTTTTGATACGCCCAATTACGGCTTGTGTTGTGGCCAGATTTCCGGAGGCCTGTATGACGATCATACGCTCCCCAGGAATACCAAAGGTATACAGTTTGCGAAAGACAGAAATATGATCTACTCCGGCATTGGTCCGTGTATCACTAATAAAAAGCATACCTTGCTCTAAACGTAGCGCACAACAATACGTCATTCTTTTGTCCTTATTAACATCCTAGTACCTGAACAATGGAATGCATGGATTCCACACCGCCCTTCTCCCTCACACCACGTACCGGTGCTACATCCCAATAATCCCGCCCAATGGCCACATAAATATGCGAGCTTGGACTAAACAGCAGATTACTCACATCAAAACAATACCATGTCTGCTCTACAAACACCTCTGCCCAGGCATGACTGGCCAGATGTGAAGCATTTTGTGCATATAAATAGCCAGAAACATAACGGGCAGCTAAGCCCAGATATTTACACATGGCAATGAAAATATGACTATGATCCTGACAGACCCCCTGACGTGCTTCAAAGGCATCTATGGCAGAGCCTTGCACTGAGGTGCTATTGGAAATATAAGGGACATGTTCCAGCAAGGCCTGTGCCAGTTCAATCAGATGTTGACGGCTTAATGCAGGGACATGAGCTTGTGCAAAATTTTTCATTGCTGCATTACATTGCGTTGATTCGGTCGGCTGTAAAAAAATATTGGGATTGATTGAATCATTCAGTCCAGTCTGATGCGCGGGATTCAGCTCGACAATCCCTTGCGCCATGATCGTTAAGGAATAATAAGGTTCACGCTGGTTACAGGTCATCCACAGATTATGAAAGGCATCTTTTCGGATTTCTTTATTCCCCGGTACACTAATATCCCAGGAATGCACCCGTTGATGCGCATTGCTCGAAGGCATCATTTTGATGTACTGAATACTGTTCCTCACCTCAGCTGTATACATATAATGCGTTTGGTGATTCACCATCAATTTCATACATCTGCCTCAAACAGTTGATGGATATGGTCGCTAAACTGATAGAACTGAATCCGGTTCGGTTCTGTACGCAACTGTTCCCAGTATTGCTCCAGGTCACCCCAGCCCATTTCCACTAGAATTCTGACTACATCATCGATCTTGCACAGTGTCGTACTGGTTTCTTCACCAAGTCGTAACTGATGATCGAGCTGTTCGACACATTGTCCCAGGCTAAAGAACAGAAAAATATCGGCAGATTCAGCTTCCAGAATATCTTCACATTCAGTCACCACTTCACAAATATAACCAGCATTTTTGTCTGCAGTTTTGATCAGTTTCATTAGTTCTGCATAGCCTGATGCAGACAATACTCCGCGTAGTTCCTGAATATTATCTTTAGCCACTTTAAACTGCTGGCTAAAAGATGCGGTCTGAGTTGAATCTAGTACCAATTCATTTAAGGAACTGGCATCAAAAGCGGGTAAACAAAAAGCATGTGCATAGGCCACAGCTGCTTCGTCTTCTAAAAATGGAAAGCGCGCACATAAAAAATGAGTGCGAGATAAATAACGCCCTAACCAAAAAATATGTTGTGCATTGCTATTCAGCAAAACCATGACATTTTCCTTCTTTGGAATATTATGAATGTAAATTGTCGACTACCCAGGTATCTTTAATACCGCCACCCTGTGATGAATTCACCACCAGTGAACCGGGCTGCATCGCTACACGTGTCAAGCCACCCTGCACAATTTCAGTACGGTAAGGCGAGCTTAAGACAAATGGGCGCAAGTCAATATGACGTTCAGCAATACCAAAATTGGTCAAAGTCGGACTAACCGATAAGTCCAAAGTTGGCTGCGCAATATACAAATGCGGCGCAGCTAAAATTTTCTCCCTGAAAAATTCAATTTGCTGTTTCGAAGCCTGTGGCCCAATCAGCATGCCATAACCACCCGAACCCTGAGCTTCTTTTACCACCAGCTGGTCCAGATGGGCCAACACATAGCTTAAATCTTGCTGATTACGACATTGATACGTCGGAACATTTTTTAGTATTGGCTGTTCACCCAAATAAAAATGAATCATTTTATCGACATATGGATAAATCGATTTGTCATCTGCGACACCTGTACCCGGTGCGTTGGCAATCAGGACATTATTTTGTAAATAAGCTGACATTAAGCCAGGTACACCCAGGGTACTCTCCGGTTTAAAGCATAATGGATCGAGATAAGCATCATCGACCCGTCTATAAATAACATCGACTCTTTGGCGACCACGTATAGTTTTTACATAAACCTTCGAGTCATCAACAAAAAGATCACGTGATGTTACCAACGGTACATTCATTTCTCTTGCGAGAAAGGCGTGCTCATAGTAAGCACTATTAAAACGCCCTGGCGTCAGCACTACGACAAAGGGTTTGTCGACATGGGCATTTTCGATCAGGATTTCTTTTAAAAGCTGGGGGTATTGCTCAATTCCAGCAATCTTGGACTGTTCAAATATTTTCGGCATCAGCTTTTGGCTAATCTTACGGCATTCCAGCATATAAGAGACACCCGATGGCGTTCTAAGATTGTCCTCCAAGACATAAAATTTGCCCTTGGAATCACGTATTACATCAATGCCACTAATCTGGCTATAAATCCTGCCTTTCAGGCTATGTTGATACATATGCGGCTGATAAGCCTCATGCGTCAAAATCTGGAGTTCAGGAATGATATTGGCTTTTAAAATATCCTGTTGATGATAAATGTCATGTAAAAACAGATTCAGTGCGCGCACGCGTTGTGCCGACCCCAGAGCCACCATATTCCACTGTTTGCGGTCAATCACTCGTGGAATGATATCGAAAGGAATGCTTCGCTCTACCCCCTCTTTATCTTCGTAAACCGTAAAGCTAATGCCATGATGTAAAAAATGTTCTTTTGCCACCTGATTCAGAGCATTCAATTCATCCAGCGTGTGTTGGGATAACCATTCTTCCAGTCTTTGACTTGCCTGACTGGACATGACTTGCTCATCCTGCATTTCATTAAAGAATTTTGAAGACAACTGTTGAAATAAAAGTTGTGGATTTGCTGTAGTCGATACCGTTGCTGTTTTAGCCTCTATAAAATTTTTCCCAAGATTCGGAGAAGTAAATTTATCAATCGTTTCAATCACATTTGTATCCTGATTTCCTTTAAGCATACAAACCCTCGTATTATCATCTATTTTAATTTAATCAAAGCAATATCTATGCCAGCACATCTATATTCCGCCTATCATTAATCTAGGAACTACCATTTAAACTCAATGCTATTTCTTGCCAAGTTATTTTTAGTTTGTAGGACAATTGTTGCGTTTAAGGACTTGCGAAAAAATGTGAGTTTTCTTATTGTGTTAATCTAAGTTCAAATCCCGTCTTTTATTGCCAGTAAAATACACTATGTCAGCACAAGAAAAAGAAACCTCGAACAGCCTGTATCGCCAATGGCAAATCTTGTCGCGTCTTTCTACCGGCAAATGGATGGGAACACGTGAATTACAGGAAATCCTGAATCGCGAAGGAATTGATATCAGCCTGCGTACCATTCAGCGTGACCTGAACCAGATTGCGCAGCGCTTTCCAATCGAAAGCAGCAAGACCACACCACAAGGCTGGCGTTGGCGCTCAGATGCACCGTTGCAAAGCTTGCCGCATATGACCAGCTCACAGGCGGTCACCTTTATGATGGTCGAAGAACATTTAAAACATTTGCTGCCACCGAGCCTGATCGAAGAAATGAATCCCTGGTTTGATCTGGCACGCCGCAGTCTGTCCTCGCAAAACAATGTCCGCCAATGGATTAATCGGGTACGGATTGTGCCAGCCACCCAACCGCTCATTCCACCTTTCGTGGATAAGACTGCACAGCAGGCGGTATATGAAGGCTTGTTGCAGGACAAACAGCTGGAATGTGTCTATCAGGGCCGCGGTCACAACAGCGAAGAAAAGACTTATATCCTCAATCCACTGGCTTTGGTGCAAAAAGGCTCCATCATTTATCTGGTCTGTACCCGTCATGACAAATCTGATATTCAGACCTTTGCCCTGCACCGTTTTAAATCGGCAGTAGTTCTCAATTCACGTGCCCTGCATCCGGTGAATTTTGATATTGATGACTATATCGATTCTGGTGCATTGGGCTTCCGGGTGGATTTCAATCACCCTACTGAAAATGTCATGCTAAAACTGAGCATGTCGGAATCGGATGCACATTATTTTGAGGAAAGTCAGCTCAGTAAAGATCAGAAGATTGAAAAACTGGACAATGGTATGTCGCTGATTAGTGCAACGGTTCCTTTTACTTCACAACTGGTGTGGTGGCTGCGCAGCTTTGGTAAAAAGATTAAACATATTGAACCCAGTATGGTGTCCAATGCAGTTAGCCAGATGGATGAGGAAAACCCTTAACCAAATGGATTTCATTCAGCTTTAATAATTCCAGAATAAAAAAATCCCCAGATTGGGGATTGGAGAATTATGCTTGTATTTTTATGATTGTTCTGGTGGTCTACCGCTGTACCAACCTGCTTTTCTCTAATACCCCGAAATGCAGATTGGATGAAACCTCAATATTTAAACAGAACTGAGACATGAGCAAGCCAGTTCGGCATTATTAAAGCGAATGGATTTTTTTGTCATGGTTTATAACTCCTGTATGGGTGATAAATCGACTATAAAAGCATTCACTCTGCCTGTGAAATAAATAGAATATATGTGCTTTGCATATTTTTTCTATAGGAATTTTTCCGCAAAATTTATCTGCAATTGCTACTGATTGATTGCCTGTCTGGGTATGATTTTTGGCAAGTTTATAAAATTGAATAACAATTCTATGCTTGCATAAGATACCTGGCTCTGCACATCATAAAGCCCTATAGAAGTAGAAATAGGGACTTAATTTTACAATGGCTAACCCTGCTCAATTAGTACGGCACAAGCTGCTCAATACTTTCTTTTCTCGCCATTCAGTCTGGTTTGCCTGCATTCTGATTGCAGTGATTTTTACCACATTCCATATCGGTTATTCGCCGCGTTATATCTATTATTTTATGCCGCAAACTTTGGTGAATACCCTGTGGATTCTGAGTATACTCCTGAGCCTGTTGGGTTTGTATGATGTACTGCAAAACAAGCATTCTATTCTGAAAAACTACCCCATCATGGGACATTTCCGCTTTATCTTCGAAGAATTTCGTCCGGAGATTCGTCAATATTTTATTGAAGCCGACCGCGATGCACTGCCCTTTTCCCGTATGCAACGTAGTCTGGTGTACCAGCGGGCGAAAAATGAAAATTCAGATAAACCTTTCGGTTCAATTCTCAATGTCTATGAAGACAATTATAGATTTGTCAGTCACTCTTTGACGCCATGTAAGGTGGCCGATCCACAAACTTTCCGTATCCTGATCGGCAATGAGCAATGTACACAGCCCTTCTCTGCTTCCATTTTAAATATTTCAGCCATGAGCTTTGGCAGTATGAGTGCCAATGCAATCCGTGCGCTGAATCTCGGCGCTCAAAAAGGTGATTTTTTCCATGATACCGGTGAAGGCAGTATCAGCCCCTATCATCTTGAATATGGGGGCGATCTGGTCTGGGAAATTGGCAGTGGTTATTTTGGCTGCCGTACCTTAGATGGACAGTTTGATCCGGAACGCTTTGCGGCACAAGCCAAATTACCACAAGTAAAAATGATTGAAATCAAGTTATCACAAGGGGCTAAACCCGGACATGGCGGTATTTTACCTAAAAGCAAGATCTCGGAAGAAATTGCCCAAATCCGGGGCATCAGCCGTGAACATGATTGCGTATCACCCTCTAGTCATCCCGCCTTTAGCACCCCGATTGAAATGATGAATTTCATCCAACGATTACGTGAACTTTCCAACGGAAAACCGGTCGGATTCAAGCTATGTCTGGGGCAGCCCTGGCAGTTTATGAGTATGGTCAAAGCCATGCTGCACACCCAGATTTATCCCGATTTCATCGTCGTCGATGGCTCTGAAGGTGGAACGGGCGCTGCACCCATTGAGTTAATCGACTTTGTCGGTGCACCCCTAAGAGAAGGTTTACTATTTGTGCATAATACCCTTGTTGGTGCAGGTTTAAGAGATAAAATCAAAATTGGTGCAAGTGGTAAAATTATTAGTGCATTTGATATTGCCAGCACGCTCGCGATTGGGGCAGATTGGGTGAATTCGGCACGTGGTTTTATGTTTGCCGTCGGCTGTATTCAGGCTCAAAGCTGTCATACCAACCAGTGTCCTGTCGGTGTCACCACACAGGATAAAGATCGTCAAAAGGCCTTACATGTGCCCACCAAAGCAGAGCGCGTATTTCATTATCATAAAAACACCTTACACGCCTTGTCTGAACTGATTGCTTCTGCAGGCCTGAAACACCCTTCGGCGATTAAGGCACATCACTTGGCACAACGTGTGAATAATCACGAAATAAAGAACTTTGCGCAGATTCATTTTTGGTTGAAAGAGGGAGAATTATTATCCTGTGAAAATAAGGATGAGGAGAACTTCTACTTCCGGATGTGGAACCTGGCTAAACTGGATAAATTTTAACTCAATACAGTTAAATTAGAAAAGGCGTTTAATCAAACGCCTTTTTTCACATTGAATTGTAGATCAATAATAGGTTTTACTGCCCTGTGCATGTAGAAAGGCAGGAATCAAGCCGGTCAATGCAGCACGAATATCCGCGCGTTCATTGATCAGTTGATGCGAACCTTCTTCCAGCATCAGTAAGGTCTGGAGACGGAATTTACGTCGGATAAATTCGATATTATAGCGCCAGTCTACGGTCTGATCCTGTGCACCCTGTGCCAGCCAGACCGGAATACGACAGGCCGGACGCGCTTCCATTTCCAGCATCCAGCGCGACATCGCCAGAATCCAGTCCATACCCATCATCCGCGGCTGTAACGGATCTTTAAGCCGGATAAAACGCAGAAACTCCGGATTATGGTTATTGCGTCTGAAATGCCGGGGAACTTCACGCTTGATCCGGCTAATAATGCCCAGCCCGACCGAGTTATGCCACCAGGCTGTTTTCGCAGGACGAATCAGCGGCGATAACAGCAAAACCCGTTCTACAAAAGGATTTTCGCGGCGCTGTGCAAATTCGAGTAAGTGATGCATCCAGATTGCACCACCGGTACTCTGTCCAATTCCCACCCAAGGTTTGGGCAATTGCGCGGCATGTTGTACATAGCGATGTACGGCATGCAAAACCTGCTGATAATGATCAAAATTCTGAATGCTGGCAGGTGAACCATCACTCAGACCATGTCCGGGCAGATCATAGGTCAATACACTAAAACCTTGCTCCAGCAGCTCTTTGACAATCGGCTGATAAATCCCGCTATGTTCCAGATAACCATGCAGCAAGAAAGCAGTGCCCTGAATCTTGTCAAAGCGGGTATTTTCCAGGTTTGGCTCAAATACCTGTACATGCAATTTAAACAATGGCATCTGTACATAGCCTTGCCAGTGTTTGCAGTCCAATAAATCAAAGCCATACAGCTTGCGATAGGATTGCAGATCAATTGGCGGCTCATCACTACGATTCAGGTTTAACGGCGGCAAGAGTTGTGGCGTTATATCCCGGCTTGGGATGGGTAAATCAAGTTGCTTCAGGATCGTGGGATTTAAAAATGGGATATCAGACATTATGGCACCTCCCGACAGTCACTAGATCCAAACCACATATCGCGCATGGTCGCCAACATTTCATAATTGGCACGACGACTATGATCATAATTTTGCGCACTTGGACGCCATCGTGTCAAAGGCTTCGGCATCGGTGCCTCTACCGGAATGGTTTGTATGCCATTTAAAGCAAATAAACGGCGGGTCCGTGGCATATGATAACGATCCGTAATCAGAATCACAGTCGGTGCTCCACCTTTCTTTTGTAATAATAATGAACTGAAACGGGTATTTTCACAGGTATTCATGCTGCGATCTTCCAGCAATTTGGCATCAACATCGTGGTTTTTCAACCAGCGCTGCATATACGGCGCTTCTACACCACTCAGCACAATCGGTAACTGATAATGTTTTTCTACCGCCAGCGTGGTTTCCAGACGTAAACGCGTATAGTGATTGACCACAATCTCTTCACCTTTCTCATCTAGCGTTAAACCGCCACCCAACACCACAATGGCATAAGGCTGGGAGCTATTCGCCGGTTTCACTTGTTGCTGATCTTGTAGTAAAGCCAGGTCCTGCTGAATTTCCTCTTCAGCGGTTTCTTGTACCGAGCTAGCCTCTTCTTGTTCTATAGGATGCGTACTCAGGAACTCAATATATTGTTCAATACGTTCTTTGTTTTCATTGCTGTCCCAGTCCAGCAACTTCCGAACATTTGCAGTCGGATCAACCGGCTCTGTCGGTACTTGTGAATATAATAATGGAACTTGAGCAGGCGGACTTTGCTCTGCCTTTTGACTTTGCTGCTCACGCTGATGTTCTTCAATGACCTGTTGCAGCGCTTTATAACGTGCCTGAATCAGAATCAGGTTGGCAGAATTGTTTTGTTGGATATCCTTTTCCATGACCTTTAAATATGCCTGACGGGCAATCCATAAATCGGAGCCAGGTTCCAGATTTTCATGCTCGCTCAATGCTGCCATTTTCTGGCTTTGCGCTGCTACTTCATTAAGTTCTAAAGATACAAACTGGTTTAAGCCCTTGACGATCATTTGCGAGTAAAAAGGGGTATAAACCAACACCAGTAGACAGCCGAATAGTACAAACAGTCCAGTGACCACTTGTAGCAAACGTACCATCCAATGGGTTTTATTCATATCATTTTTCATCCTGATGAGAACGGATCAATCCATTTTGGTCAAACAATACAGGTTCTGGTTCCAGCAGCAGCTTGAATTTTTCCCAGACCGACTGCTGTACTGCACGATAAGTTTTACGCACATCGGTAAGAGAGGCCTGACCATAATTCACCAAGACCAGCGCCTGTTTATGAAACATGCCGACAGACCCCAACTGTTTGCCCTTCCAGCCAGCCTGATCAATCAGCCAGCCCGCTGCCAGTTTAACTTGAGTATTGGCTTGCTGGTAATGGGGTAAATTCGGGAAAGATGCCGCAATCTGGTCAAAGACCGGCTGATCTACCAGCGGATTTTTAAAAAAACTCCCCACATTGGGAAATTCTTGCGGATCAGGTAATTTGCTTTGACGGATCTGAATCACTTGCTGTTGCAGGTTTTCTGCTGTAAGCGTATCACCGACGGCTGTCTTTAAGTCACCGTAATTCAGTTTCAAATCTGGCTGTTTCAGTAATTTAAAAGTCACATGGGTAATCACATAACGGTTTGGCTCATCTTTAAAAATACTATGTCGATAGGCAAACTGGCAATCTGCTGCGCTAATCGAGCCAAACTGTTTGAGCTGACGATCATAGACTGCAACCGAATCGATAAACTCGCCAACTTCGACGCCATAGGCGCCAATATTCTGTACCGGCGATGCACCAACACGCCCAGGAATCAGGGCCAGATTTTGTAAACCATACAGACCTTGTGCTGTAGTCCAGAGCACGAAGTCATGCCAGCCCTGCCCGCCGCCCACGCGTAAACGTTGCGACTGATCATCGCCATCCAGCATCTCAATGCCCTGAATATCGATATGCAAAACCAGTGCGTGAATCTGTTCAGGCAACAACATATTGCTGCCACCTGACAGAATCAGCACATTTAACTGTTGCTGTTCAGCAAAATCCAGAGCCGCCAGCAGATCATCGGTCGATTGAATATGGGCATAGTGTGAAGCAATGGCTTCTAAATTTAGGGTATTAAAGGGTTTAAGTTGAACCTGAGTTTGAATCTGCATTGCTTAAACCTTGTGTACATTCTGTTTGAAAATTTCAACCCATGCCTGACTGCTGGACTCACACTGATCGAGCACCCGTTCAAAACCATCCGCTTCGCCATAATAAGGATCGGGCAAGGCCTGTTGTGGATAATCCTGATCATGCTCACTCATCAATGCAACGCGTGCACGTAAATGACCGAACTCAGTTTCGGCCAGACGCTGTATATTCTGGATATTAGATAGGTTTTCCAGATCCATTGCCAGAATCAGATCATAATCAATAAAATCATGCGTGGTCAGCTGACGTGCGCGAAGCGTTGACAGATCATAGCCACGTTTCAGTGCATGCTGCTGGCTACGCAGGTCTGGGGCCTTGCCCGGATGATAATTACTGGTTCCAGCAGAATCGACCACAATATTCAGTTGCTGTTCATCACAATAATGTCTGAGTACCACCTCTGCCGTGGGAGAGCGGCAAATATTTCCCAAACAAACACATAACACCTTGTATGGCGTTCTGGATGACATAAACAACCTCAGAGCTACTTTATTTTAAGGATTCTTATGTTAAGTTATTTATATACTGATTCCTATCTCACAACCATAGAATAATCTCGTATTTGCAATAAAAAAATCAAGGATATCGCCATGAATCGTTTTCAGTTTCAAACCGTCCCCAATATCATTGCCGGACTAGGCACGATTCAGGAATTATTTAAAATTCTAAAAAATGGCCGTTATCAACGTCTTCTACTGGTGACTGACCCGGGTATGCTGAAGCAGCAATTACATCTGCCGATTCTGGATATTATTGAATCTGCCGGTCTGGATTATGTGATTTACTCAGATGTTCAGGCTGACCCGCCCGATAACGTAGTGCTTGAAGCAGCAGCTTTTGCAAAGCAGGAAAAGATTGATGTGGTGCTAGGCTTTGGTGGTGGCAGCTCTATGGATGTGGCCAAGCTGATTGCGATTTTGGCGCATCCTGAGCAGCATCAGACGCTTTCCGATCTGTATGGCGTCGATAATGCCACCGGGCCACGTTTAGCTCTAATTCTGGTTCCCACCACAGCCGGAACGGGCTCCGAAGTCACACCAATTTCGATTGTTACTACAGGTGAAACCACCAAAAGCGGCATTGTCGCGCCTATTCTCTATGCCGATATTGCTATTCTGGATGCGACTTTCACTCGGAATTTGCCGGCACAGATTACCGCTGCCACCGGAATCGATGCCATGGTACATGCCATTGAAGCCTATACCTCAAAACACAAGAAAAATCCTTATTCGGATATGCTGGCCAAACAGGCTTTAAGATTATTGAATGCCAATTTGCAACGTGTTCTGCAAGATGGTCATGATCTAGATGCCCGTCAAAATATGCTGGTCGGTTCCATGCTGGCCGGACAAGCCTTTGCCAACGCACCGGTTGCCGCCGTGCATGCGCTGGCTTATCCACTCGGTGGGCATTTTCATCTGTCGCATGGACATAGCAATGCTTTGGTGCTGACCGAAGTCTTAAAATTTAATGCACCTGTAGCCAAACAGCTCTATGCCGAATTGATGACCTGGTTAGATCCCCACAGTAAAGGTTGTCATGATGGACTGACCGATCTGTTTATTGATCATTTTAATAATCATCTGATACAGAGCGGCTTAACCTTAAAATTAAAGCAGTTAAATGTACCAGAACAGATGTTGATGGTTATGGCAGAAGATGCCATGCAACAAAGCCGGCTGTTGCAGAACAATCCACGCGAACTCAAGTTGGATGACGCTTACCAGATTTACCAGGCGATTTATGCCTAAATCTATTTCCACACTAAGCCTTGTCTAGCTGAGAGCGAATCCTGATGAAAGCCACGATCAAACAACGCGAACACTATGCCTTTTTCTTGCCCATTCAGACCCGCTGGGCAGACAATGACCTGTATGGCCACGTCAACAATGTGACTTATTACAGTTATTTTGACACCGCAGCCAATGCCCTGCTGATTCAGGAAGCGGCCTTTGATCCGAAATACTCTCCGATGATTGGGCTGGTGGTCAGCTCCAACTGCCAGTTTAATCAGGAACTGTCTTATCCGGAAATTATTGAAGTGGGCGTGGCCATTGAAAGCATGGGAAATTCATCACTGAGCTACGATCTGGCCATTTTTAAACGCAATTCGGATACAGCTGCAGCTCAGGGTAATTTTGTTCATGTATTTGTCGATCGTGAGACACGAAAAAGCACCCCGATTTCAGCCGCAATGCGGGATGCCTTATCTCGATTTGTTGTGCCTTAAAATCCAGTCTATTTCAGCTGAATATTTTGCAATTCACCATCGAACTGCTGCAACAGGTCACGTACCGCAGGTTCAGCCTGTAACAGCTCTTCAGCGCGTTTAAAGGCACGAGCCTTCCGCTGATGCTGCATGGTATAGGGTGTTAGCTGGTCCACACTTTCAAATTTCACCTGGAAATGAGTTTGCGGCCACTGCTGTTGTAAAGCAGCTTCTAGAGTATGTTGCAGTTGTGTCAAAAGTTGCTGGTATTGCTCAGGGATATGAAAAACGGATTGGCCATTAATCTGTCCGCTCATGACACCATACTGTGCCAGTTCCTGCACTGCTGGAGAAAGCTGGCTGTTACGGAACCAGTATTCCCATTTTTCGACGCTCCACTCACCCTCTAACATTTGCTCAGGGATTTTTAAAATATCCTGTGGCATCAGATTCTGCGTATTTAAATCTTGGGAAATGTCATCCGGTAGCGCAATCTGAATCGGAGCGACTTCTTCAATCACAGGCTGAGCAATCGTTTCCTGTGAAAGTTCCAATTCCGGTGAGGCAAGACTAAATTCCTCATCAGCAGATATTTCTTGTGCTGCTTCGACATGAGTAACAGCATCTACAGGAATAAACTCTTCAAGCAGGAAATCATCCGAGCTGCTGCTTGTCGCCGGTGCTTCTACGCTACTCTCGATTTCATCAAAACCAAACAGGCCTTTGTCGTCATTTGGATCAAAAACGATCTGATCACTAGACTGTACTTCCTCAATCGCTGTCTGAATTACTCCCTGTTGAACAGGCTCAGGTGCATGATCATTAGTGGACTTTTCTTCATGGAGAAAATCATCTGAAGATGGTTCAGGCATTGATGGCGTATAAGCTTCCTCATCCGTCTCATCGTCCAGAGAGAAATCATCAAACACTGGTTCCGCTTCAAATGTTTTTGCTGTGACTGTTTCAGACTGCAATTGTGTCTGAACGGGCTGTTGTAGACGTGTAGGAGAAGCTGCTATTGGTTGAGTTGCGGCTTCATGAACGACTGGAACCTCGCTTGGCTGTAAGGGTCGGAATGCCAATAAGCGTAGCACCGTCATCTCAAAACCTTGTTCCTGAGTCACAGCCAACTGTAAATCAGCGCGTCCCTTACAAGCAACTTGATAATACAGTTGTAAATCCTGAGCCGAAATCAGACCGGATAATTGCATGATCTTTTGATTGATTTCAGCACTATATTTCAGACTTAAATCAGGCAGATATTGTAATAAAGCCAGTTCATGCAAAGTCGAAATTAACTGATCTAAAACCAGTGACACATCCAAAGCCTGCTGACGGAATTGCAGCAACAACTGACTGACCTGTGCTTTCTGGTTCTGGTGAATCGCCAGAATCAGATCATAAATAATGGTCCGGTCAATCAAGCCCAGCATGTCTTTGACATCCTGATGCTGAATCGCACCCTGACCATAGGCAATCGCCTGATCGGTCAGAGACAAGGCATCACGCAAAGAACCTTGAGCAGATTCGGCAATTTGCCAGATGGCATCCTGATCCGACTGAATACTTTCTTGGCCTAAAATCTGGGCCAGATGCTCGGTAATTTCATCAACAGCCAATGGGCGCAAAGTAAACTGCAAACAGCGTGAAATTACTGTAATTGGCAGCTTTTGTGGGTCGGTCGTAGCAAACAGGAACTTGACGTGCGCAGGTGGCTCTTCCAGAGTCTTTAATAAAGCATTGAAAGAATGCGTGGACAGCATGTGCACTTCATCAATCAGGTAAACTTTAAAACGACCTTGAGTCGGTGCATAAGGCACATTGTCGAGCAGCTCGCGAGTATCTTCAACCTTGGTGCGTGAGGCCGCATCGATTTCGATCAAATCGATAAAGCGTCCTTCGTTGACGGCGCTACAAGTCGCACAGACTTCACACGGTGTCGAGGTGATACCGGTCTCACAGTTCAAGCACTTCGCCAAAATACGTGCAATCGTGGTTTTTCCGACACCACGCGTTCCTGTAAACAAATAGGCATGGTGCAAACGGCCACGTTCGAGCGCGCTGGTTAAAGCACGTGAAACATGGTTTTGCCCCACCAATTCATTAAAATTACGAGGACGGTATTTTCGCGCAAGTACTTGATACATGTATGCTCCTTTTTACAGGTCTAAGCATACTGTTTTTTTAGTAAATAGTGAAATGAATGCCGGTTTATAAACAATAAAAATCCCTTGATCAAAATCATTGAAAAAGGGATATAAAACATATATTTTCTTAAAATCAGACCGATTCAAACAGGATAAAGTCACTTTGCATCTGGTAGCGTTTGCCTGTTTGATCTTCACGAATTTCCAGAACCTGCTTTTTCAGATCCACATAAACCAGATTGCGGGTATCGACATTCAGCAGTTCAATCTTTTGTTGCGTATCATCCTGAAAACGAATCGGCCCAGTAATGGTTTCAATCGGGTTATGCCCACTCAAGCTTTCACGTGATAACGTAAAAGTCCGATCATCATGCAAGCTCAAAGCAACAGCCATACCCGGACAATCGTCACAACTTGAAAAACATCCCATACAGGGTGTGGTGCCCTGATAATTCCCGACCCAGGCAGGAATCTGAGCTTTAGCCTCAATAGCAGTATTTGCCGTCGATTGGTTTTGATCCTGGCAGCCAAACAAGGCACTGCTTGCGACCAGAGGAATCATCAGCACTTTTTTCATCACTTCATACCACAGACTGGGAGTCACGCCAAAATAACATATTTTAAGGACTTTACTAAACTCCCCAATCAGGGATATTTAGCGCCAACCTTTACGTCCAGTCAGGACGGCATCAGCACAGCGTAAGGTTTCCTGTGTCAAACCCCACAGACGATAATCTCCGGTCAATGAACCTGTCGGGAAATTATGGGTATAGGCAAAACTTAAATTGCGCTCAGGGTCACACCAGGCTCCCGAACCATTAAAGCCCATATGACCAAAACCTTGCGAAGCTTTACCTAAAGTAAGCACCCGATGATAACCCAATCGCCAGTGCATCGGCAAAGGCATGACTCGATCGCGTTTTTTGCATTGAATCTGACTGAGACGCTGAAAAACTTCAGGCGAGATCAATTGCTGTCCTTGCCATTCGCCGCGGTTGGCCAGCATGGCATAAATTTTTGCCAGACTCTCTGCGGTAAATACTCCATTGGCGGATGGAATGATTGCTTGCAGGCCTTGCTCACTAAAGAAACTGAAATTCCTTATTCCTTTGGGAATCATCGCATCCTGAAAATCCTGCGGATCTTGTCCACTCCAAATCAAAGCCCGCTCCATCAGATTCGGTTTTCTTGATCCTGTTTTTTTCGCAGGCTGCGATTGAGACTTGGCTGCTTTAGCTTTAAAAATCGGCAGTGCTACCCGAGCTAATTCATTGGTCGGCACACTGAAATAAGCACCATTCAACATCAAAGGCTGAACCAGATATGCCTGCATCAGTTCAGTTAAAGTTTTAGCTGTCGCTTTTTCTAATGCACCACCGACCTGCCAGCCAAAGGTCAGCGGTTGATAGGCCGCATCTGTTGCAACTTGAAAACGTGGTTCAGCCGCGGCAATTCGGTCTAGCATCTGCGGCCAGTCGGCCATTTCAGTGGCGTCGGCAATGATATTACGGATATCAAACAATCCGCTTTGATGACTCAGCATATGCGCCAGAGTAATATTTTCTTTACCGTTTTGCGCAAATTCAGGCCAATATTCTGCAACAGGCTGGTCATAATCAACCAGGCCCTGACTGGCCAGAATATGTGCCAGTGTCGCCAGCACACCTTTGCCCGTCGAATAACACAGCGACATGGTATCGGTTTGCCAAGCCTCAGATTCCGATTTTTTCCCGGTATAAATATCGACGACTTTTTGTCCCTGAAAATAGACAACAAGTGCCGCACCACCCTGCTCTGTGCGAGCATGCTGTAGGCGACTAAACTGACGGGCAAGGTCACGGAAATTTTCATTTACCGTTCCTTGGTAATGGGCTGTATCCGCAAATAAATAATCTTTGAGTGGCTGCATCATTCTATCCATAGAATATTGATTTCTTAAAAACAAAAAAGCCTAAATCAGGTTCAGGCTTTTATCGTACTTTAAATTGCGGTCACAGTTCCTGTGACATGCGGCTTCTGATTTTTGCTATTACGAATCAGGATTTCCGTATCATTAGCTGCTTTCGCGGTTAAGAATTGCACTTTGGAAGGCAGATATAAGGGCAGTTTAAACCAGACATCTGCTTCATAGGCATCGGGCAATGCCAGGCTGGACAAAGCTTTAGCCTTGGTCCACATACCATGCGCAATCGCCTGTTTAAATCCGAATGCCTTAGCCATTAGGGCATGAATATGAATCAGGTTAAAGTCGCCGGATGTCATGGCATAACGGCGACCCGTATTTTCTAGAATTTCCCATTCAGCATTCAGCTCATAATCGGGTGTCTTGTTTTCGACGATTTTGGCTGCAGCTTTGCCTTTACTCTTTTGACGGGACAGATAAGTGGTCAAGGCTTCCACCACCACTTCATCACCGACTTTTACTGTGGTGATGAAATCAAACTGTACACCTTTATCATGCGGCTGCAATTCACCAAACTTGCAAGACAATGTGAGAGATTCATTGACTCCGATTTTACGATACTGTTTGACCTGATTGCGGATATGCACCAGACCGAGAACCGGAAAAGGAAAAGCTTCAGCCGTCATCATATGCATTTGCAGGCTTTGTGAAAGAACTGTTAGATAAATGGCTGGAATATAGCCATTATTTTTAAAACCACAAACTTCATTATAGGCTTTCAGATGCTTTTGATCGACCTTGAATGAATCCACCACATATTCAACTTGCGGTAGAACTTTTTCAGCTTTTGGCTTTTTAAAAATCAAGCCCTGAATCACTTTTGGATAGGCTAAATAAGGTTTTGGAAGTTGACTAAAATGGCGAGTATTCATACTGAACCTTTGGAATATTTATCTTTATGACGTCCTTCTTTTTAAAAGAAGGAAGAATATCTTTTTAAATAAATCCCTCCCAACCTCCCTTTAACAAAGGGAGGAGTAGCCCCCTTTTGCAAAGGGGGAATTAGAGGGATTCTAAATTAAGCCCCTAACAAGCTCTGACCACACACACGCACCACATTGCCATTCAAACCTGAAGAGGCAGTCGAGGCAAACATCGCAATCGCTTCTGCCACATCAGCAGGATGACCACCCTGACTCATGGAATTCATACGGCGTCCAGCTTCACGGATGGCAAATGGAATTGCTGCTGTCATTTGCGTTTCAATAAAACCCGGTGCCACAGCATTAATGGTTATACCATTTTTTAATGTCGGTGCTGTGAATTTCACCACACCAATCACACCTGCTTTAGAGGCTGCATAGTTGGTTTGACCCAGATTACCTGCAATACCTGAAATAGAAGATACACAGATAATACGGCCATTTGCATTTAGACCATCGTTGCAGAGCAAGTAATCATTGACGCGTTCAATTGCTGACAGGTTGATGTTAATGACCAGATCCCAAAGCTCAGGCTTCATATTGGCCAAAGTCTTGTCGCGGGTAATCCCGGCATTATGCACGATAATATCCAGACCACCCTGCGCCGCTGCCGCCTGTTTGATTTTCTCACCCGCATCGGCTGCAGTAATGTCAATCGCTAGTGTAGAGCCGCCAATTTCACCAGCGACACGATCCAGATCTGCCTGCTGTTGTGGGACATCCAGACAAATCACATGTGCGCCATCACGTGCCAGCACATGAGCAATCGCCTCACCAATACCACGGCTTGCTCCAGTTACTACTGCCGTTTTTCCTGCCAGTGGCTTACTCCAGTCCAAGTCTACTTGTGCTGCTGCCGATACACGAATAACCTGACCAGACACATAGGCAGAGCGTGGAGAAATTGCAAAACGTAGCACAGACTCAAGATTGGCTTCGGCACCTGCATCGACATAAATCAGGTTGGCTGCAATACCCTTTTTAAATTCTTTGCCCACAGATTTGACAAAACCTTCGAGCGCACGTTGTGCAATGGCCTGACTCACAGATTTTGCAGATTCAGGTGTTGTGCCGATCACGACCACACGACCAGAACTTTGAATCTGACGCGCAATCGGATTAAAGAATTCATAAAGTGATTTTAGTTGCTCTGAATTTTCAATACCAGAAGCATCAAAAATAACCACTTTAAATTTGGATTCTTTATCGCCAGTATTAAATGCATTCAGGTTCAGACCTGATTTCGCTGCTGCCTGTTGCAGTTCCGCATTATTGCCTGCATAGCTATTGGCATGAATATTTGCCAACACCTGAGCAATAGAACCGGTCAATACACTCGCAGGTGCAGCACCGAATAACACAGCGCCTTTTACCACTGGCGTTGCAGACTCGAAACGGTCTAGGGAAATTGGGGATGGCAGGCCCAGATTTTTAATGACAAATTTACCAATAGGAGATTTTGCGAAAGTTTGGTACTGATCAGTCATGTTTATTATCTCTCATACAAATTAATTTTTGATCGATCTAAAGTTATCCTTTAACTTCAATATAATGCCAGATACTTATATTGCAATAGATCTACCAGATTCTACCCAATCATACTTGAGATATCTGGCAGATGACTTGACCTGAGCGCAGTCTGCAATGTCATTGTAGTCAATACAGCATATACTCATCTATGCTAATGTAAGCCACAAGAAGACGATCAATTTGCTTGGAAAAGCCTTATGAGCAAAACAACTCAAGAAAATCCAGCAGTCGAGAATTCCGCATCTCCAGCTGTGTCAAAATCATCAACGCGTGCTAAGCGTAGCACTAAAAACACGGATACAGCCGCTGCTGCAACAAAAAGTCCGGCTAAAACTCCGCGTACCCGTCGTACAGCGAGCAGTAGCAGTCAGACGACATCAACTCAAACAGATTCAGTTTCAAAAACACAGCCTTCTGTTCAACAGGATAATAATATGAGCCAAAACACAGTTCGCCGCGTTGCTATTCTTGGTGGCAACCGTATTCCATTTGCACGTTCGAATGGTGCCTATTTTACTGCCTCTAACTCGGACATGCTGACCGCAGCATTAAATGGTCTGGTAGAGCGCTTTAATCTGCAAGGTCAACGTGTCGGTGAAGTGGTTGCAGGTGCTGTCCTGAAGCATAGCCGTGACTTTAACCTGACTCGTGAATGTGTTCTGGATACGGCACTGGCACCAGAAACCCCAGCTTATGATATCCAGCAGGCGTGTGGTACGGGTTTACAAGCTGCATTTTTAGTGGCAAACAAGATTGCACTGGGCCAAATTGAAGTAGGAATCGCCGGTGGTGTAGATACCACCTCTGATGCGCCCATTGCATTGGGTGACGGTTTACGTAAAGCGCTGCTTGAATTGAACATTGCCAAAACTGCCAAAGACCGTTTAAAAGCCTTGACCAAAATTAATGTCAAAGAATTGATGGACGCACCTAAAAATGGTGAGCCACGTACTGGCTTGTCTATGGGTGATCATCAGGCGATTACCACACTGGAATGGGGTATTTCCCGTGAAGCGCAAGATGAACTTGCTGCATCTTCACACCAGAAAATGGCAGCAGCTTATGAAGAAGGTTTCTTTGATGATCTGATCACGCCATTCCTGGGTTTAGAGCGTGACAATAACCTGCGTGCTGATTCTTCAGTCGAGAAACTGGCGAAGCTTAAACCTGCGTTTGGTAAGGGCGATGCGCGTACCATGACTGCGGGTAACTCTACCCCACTGACAGATGGTGCTTCTTGCGTTCTGCTAGCGTCTGAAGAATGGGCAAAAGCCAATGGTCATGAAGTTTTGGCTTATCTGACTTTTCAGGAAACTGCAGCAGTTGATTTCGTCGAGAAGAAAGAAGGTTTATTGATGGCACCTGCTTATGCTGTTCCTCGCATGCTGGAACGTGCGGGCCTAAAACTTCAGGACTTCGACTATTATGAAATTCATGAAGCATTTGCTTCTCAAGTGCTGTCTACTTTAAAGGCATGGGAAGATCCAGCATTCTGTAAAGAGCGTTTAGGTCTGGATGCGCCACTCGGTTCAATTGACCGTGCAAAACTGAACGTGAAAGGCTCATCACTTGCAGCCGGTCATCCCTTTGCAGCAACTGGTGGTCGTATTATTGCGACGGCAGCCAAACTGATTGCTCAAAAAGGTTCAGGTCGTGTACTGGTATCGATCTGTGCTGCCGGTGGTCAGGGTGTTACAGCGATTATTGAAAAATAAGCTGCTACCTTGATTCAAAAAAGCTCCTCGATTGAGGAGCTTTTTTATACCTTTTACCTACTGTATTGGCATTGGATTATTTTTAAAGTATTCGTCAATTTTATTCCAAGGTGCTGTTGATGCTACACCCCTCACAATGTTTTGATTAACCCCCTGGCACAGCGCTGCATCGGGAGTGAGGTGGAATGCGTTAACATTTGGATCCATATAAGGCAGTGAACCAGGACGGCGCTGGAAGTAGAAGTTCAACCAATCCACCATCGGCTCGAAGCCATGTGATGACATCGCCCATGCGCTATTATGTCCCCCCCAATGATGTCCGAATTCATGCGCAATAATACGAAAACCTGATAAACGATAGTGACCATAGAATAGCCAAGTATCGACACCCAGCACGGTACCGCCACCAAGACCACCACCCATATTGGTAATACCAAGATTAATCTCGTTACGATTTAAAATCTCTTTGTAGATACGAACATAGTCTTCAGGCATATAAATACCGTTTGGCCCATCGACTTGACCTGCATTACCAAAGAAATCATGGCCCATCACTGCTTTATGATTAAACCAGAGGTTTTCAAATTCAGGGGTACTGAGCATGTATGCTAAGTTCGTCATCATGATGACCCATTCACGCGCATAGACAGGCGTTACTCGACACCATTTGCCTGGTTCGTCATATTTACCAAAATAGATTTTCCATTTTGCCTGAATTTTATTGAGCTTTTTCACATGCTCGTCTGTTTCAGAAGTCACATGTAAATCGAAAATATCACTTGGTATCAGCGTGGTCTGACTTAAACCTGCCAACTGAATTGAACCACTGCCATCTGCAAGCGGGAAGTGGGATTGATCATTCAATTTAATATTAAATTTTGCAGTGGAAAATGGCGTAAGCTCATCTAAATCTGCAAGTATAACCCAATCATCTGAATGACGGATTTTGGCGCGAATTTGTAAATTTCGAACAGGAACAGCGCTATAACTTTTAAGCGTTAAAGCGTTGCTACTCAGCTCTGCCGATAAAATCCGATTCATATACACATGACGTTCAGCACTATTGGTCAGCGCCTCCCAAGATTCACCATCTTGCAATACACGTGTTTGATTTTGTGCTTTAGATTCAGTCAACAATAATGCAGAACTCAGCTGTTTGGTCTTATTTTGCTGTAATGTGACCATTGGCAAGAGCTTAACCCTTTGATTAGACAAATGAATCAACTGTTGGCCATACACCGCAACATCACCTGCTCTTTCGATATGACTGCTTTCAGCTTGCCCTTTCAGGATATATTTTTTGAATTGGTCGATATTGTGCTTTGGCAGAATTGATTTTAAGCCAAATTCCTGAGTAGGATATGTTGCTATCGAACCATCATTCCTTGCGGTATACACAGTACCGTCATCATGACGGTGTAAAAGGGTCGCAAGATTTGACTCTGTCAAAATAGGTGCAATGTGAGTGTCATTTTCACGAATTTGGTTAATGTCATGCACATAAGTTTTACCGTTTGGAAGGCTGGTATACAGATGATCTCGCATGACTTCCATACGTGCATTACAGTTACGACCACAATCAGGAAGACTGAGCCGAGCAAACTTTTTCGCTTTTAAATGGTTTTGTGCAATAGCATCGCTTTGACGCCAGACATTAATACGACCTTCGATATCGGGGACATAGATATAGTGGTCATCTGCGGTAACAGCATTACTGTGAACTAAAGCATGGTTCACTGTATCGCCCCACCAAACGCCAGTTCCTAGCGCCATCACAAAGCTCGGTTGAGGCTGTGAAATATCTAGAATATCGACACGGTTAGAACCATAACTGGCCACATATAAGCGTTCTGCATGGATTTCGATATCTGCAAGACTGTCCCATTTTTTTGCTAAGCCTTCAATTTTTAATGGGTCAATTGCACTCAGCGCACGTTTTTGTTTTAAATCATAACGTAAAATTTTTGATTCTGATTGGCTATTGGCGATATACAATACATCACCAGTTCGTACCAGGGCTGTAGGATTCCATGTACTTAAACCGAAATCTTGAGCAGTAAGTTCCGAACCCACATCCAAGACTTTAAATTCTGAAATTTTGGTAAATTGAGCATTATTTCCTGTTGATGGATTAGAGCCAGCCGTACCTGACCCAGGCTTAGATGCATGGCTGTCATTCTCACCACCACCGCCGCCACAAGCAGTCATGAGTAAGGCAATGCTTAAACTCAACAAGCTATATTTTAACTTCATAATTCCCCTTAGATGCAAATGCATAAAAACTTCTGCTCTTATAAAGGGGTTTAAGATGAATACCAAGTCGAATAAGTGTGCTATGTGTCAAAGAAATACTGCTGTTTACTAGATTCCCCACATAAAGCACAAGTAACATTAGCTGTGCTTTATTTTTTTCTATGCTTTTCTTATTATATTTTTCGATGCTCAGGCTGATATCCAAGCATTTCTTCTATCGAATCATAACACCACTGAAAAATGAAGGTATATACCAGAATACACAAGGTCAGGCTAAAATCGAGCACAATCGCCTGCCATAGCCCCATGTTCATCGCATAGGCCACCATTGGAATGGTGGCGAGCATTAAACCACCTTCAAAGCCAATCGCATGTAAAATACGCACTCGAATCGTTCGTTTCAGTTGACGTTTCGCTTCAAATTTTTCGAAATAATGATTAAACAGCATATTCCAGATGACAGAGGTCACGGCCATCACAATTCCCAGTGCACCTGTGACTTCTAGCGGCATATTAAAAATAAGACTCAAAGCTATCGCAATGATCACCAACAGGATGACTTCATAGCTAAGCGCATGCACAAGTCGTCTTTTGGAAATCAACATTTTCATTACTCGGTTTTTTATCAATAATCGCGCATATTATGTTCTTTAAACTGATTAATCGAGTTAGAATATTTCAATAAAATTGATAGATAAGATTGCATGAATATTAATCAGGAACAACTCACTGTATTTAAAACTGTGATGGAAACCGGTTCATTCTCTGCAGCTGCACGAAAATTGGGCAAAGTTCCCTCTGCCATTAGCATGTCAATTGCGAATTTAGAAATTGATCTGAATCTGCAACTGTTCCAGCGTATTGGGCGTGAACCTGTGCCAACGGAGCAGGCACAGACACTGTATGAAAGAACAGAACAGCTGTTAATCGAAATGAATCAGTGGAAACAGCATGCGCTTGCCCTAAGTTCAGGCCTGGAGTCTGAACTGAATATCGTCATCGTTTCTGAATTACTGCATACGCGCTGGACTGATTATGTCGTTCTGGTGGAACAGCAATTTCCCGAGCTTCAGATTAATGTCTTTGGTGCACCTCAGGAAGATGCGCAACAGATGCTCTTGGATGGTAGCGCACAACTGGCATTAATGTTTGAGCGGGAACAACTCGATGCACGTGAACAGTTTGTGGAATTAAAGCGTGAAGTCTTGATTCCTGTCGCAGCCAAGCAGCATGTACTGAGTCAATACGATCAGGTCAGCTTTGAACAGATTCTAAATAGCCGTCAAATTGTGGTGGCGAGCCGTGACCGTAATATTAAACCTGAATTATTATATTCCCGTCATTACTGGCGCACTGACAATCATCATTCTGCCTGTAGCATGATTCAACAGGGTTTGGGTTGGGGTGTTCTCCCGCAGGAAATGCTAAAAAAACAGCCGAATTTACAGCAAAATCTGCAAGTGCTGAATCTGCTCGATTTCACCCCAAAGTTTGAATATTTTATCGATCTGGTCTGGAGTCGGGAAAGCAACTTGGGCACAGCTGCTCATTTTTTGATTAATCATCTGCGAAATCAGCGTAAAAGTAGCAAATAATCACAGAAACACCACTTCAGTCTACTTGGTAAATACAGGGTTTATGATATAAAAGTATGCATAAGCAATAACCATAGAACTAGATCGTAATGACATTAACCGCATTAGACCAATTAAAAAACTTGACCACAATTGTGGCGGATAGCAGTGACTTGAGCGCAATTGAAAAATTTCGTCCTCTGGATGCAACCACCAATCCATCACTGATTACAGCAGCGGCCAGTCAAGTTGAGAACAAGGCCCTGATTGAAGCGGCCTATCAGCAGGCGCAGCAGGAAGGCTATGCGGATGATGCCCTAATTGAACGTACCATTGATATTTTGACCGTCAAATTCGGCGTTGAAATCTTGAAATTAATTGAAGGGCGTGTTTCGACTGAAGTCGATGCGTCCCTGTCTTTTGATACTGCTGCCACCATCGCAAAAGCCAAAGAGTTACTGGCACTATATGCGCAGTATGGGATTGACTCCGATCGCATCCTGATCAAGATTGCATCAACCTGGGAAGGCATTCAGGCCGCAAGAACCTTAGAAGAAGAAGGCATTCATACCAACCTGACCCTGTTATTTGGCCAGCATCAGGCCCATGCCTGCGCTGATGCCAAAGTTACTTTAATTTCACCTTTTGTTGGCCGGATTCTGGACTGGTACAAGAAGGCTGAAGGTGTGGATGCTTATCCAATCGAAAAAGATCCTGGCGTGTTATCGGTTAAAAGTATTTATGAGTTTTATAAAGCCCATGGCATTCAAACCGAAATTATGGGCGCCAGCTTCCGCAGTATCGATCAGGTCTTGGGCTTGAGCGGTTGTGACCTTCTTACCGTTGCACCAAATCTACTGGCAGAACTGAACCATGATCAACGTGAAGTTCAGCTGCAACTTTCAGCGACAGCTATTACTGTGCAGGGTGAACTGAGTCCGATCAGTCAGGCAGCATTTCTGGAACAGCTGAAGCAGGATCAAATGGCCAGTGAACTGTTACAAGGCGGTATTCAGGGTTTCATCAAAGCGCGTGAGCAACTGGCTGCGCTATTAGGTCAAACCTTTCTCAATCCCGTTGAAAGCTAAGCTAAAATCTTAGAAATTTTACCAGCCGATGTTGCTATAATGCCGCATCGGCTTTTTCTTGTGCGAATTCTTCGTGTTTGGTATTACAGATCTCAGTACCTTTATCATTGGTACCACCTTAATTGTGCTCTTGCCCGGCCCCAATTCCCTTTATGTCATGTCCATTGCCTCACGTTTTGGTATCAAGACAGGTTATTTAGGTGCTCTGGGAGTGTATACCGGTGACATGATTCTGATTTTATGTACTGCTTTGGGGGCTGCATCTTTATTGCATGCTTTTCCAATCCTGTTTATTACTTTGAAGATTATCGGCGCCATCTACCTGAGTTATCTGGGGATGAAGTTATTAATTGCCGCCTATAAAACCATTCGTCCAACAGAAAAAGTGACGATTCCGCAGATGAATGCGGCTGATGCTAAAGCTTCGTCTATTCAGCCATTTCGTACTGCATTGACCATCAGTATTTTAAATCCAAAAGCGATTCTGTTTTATCTGTCATTTTTTGTGCAATTTGTTGATCCTCGCTATCCTTATCCGGCATTGACTTTCATTCTATTGGCTTTGATCTTGCAATTGATTAGCATGACCTATCTGTCCATTCTGATTTTCTCAGGGGTAAAACTGGCCTCCTATTTCAACCAGCATTACAAACTGACAGCCAGTTGTGTGGCCATAGTCGGCATTTTATTCTGTGGTTTTGGGATGAAGCTAGCCAGCTCTACCTTATAAAAGCTTGAAACAGATATTGTCTAAATACGTGAAAAGCGTATGATTTAAACGCTTTTTAAAATTGTGTCATGGACGATGCCAAAACTATTACAAGATCTGTCTCTTACTGCGGTCATTGCCGGCCTGATTACCTGCCTGATTGGCATTAGTGTTTCTGCTGTACTGGTGATTGAAGCTGCACAAAGCTTAGGCGCCAATGCGGCACAAATCAGTTCCTGGTTATGGGCACTGGGAATCGGCATAGGTATCTCTGGTGTGTGGCTGTCCTGGAAATATCAGTATCCTGTTTCTACTGCCTGGTCAACGGCGGGACTAGCTTTGATCATTGCGTCTGCGGGTCATTACAGCCTCGGTGAAGCGATTGGTGCGTTTCTGATTTGTGGACTGTTGACTGCTGCGCTGGGATTCTTAGGAATTTTTGAGCGTATTTTTCATTTTATTCCACAAAGTTTAACCAGTGCCATGCTGGCTGGAGTATTGCTAAAATTTGGTATTTCAGTATTTGGTAGCCTGCAACAGTCCTGGAAATTTGTACTCAGTGTCCTGGCCATTTATCTGATCTCAAAAAAAATCAGCACACGCTATAGCATCGTGATTACCGTATTTACCGCAATTGCGCTCTGCCCTTTCTTTATCGATTTTACAATCCCGAGTTTAAACTGGAGTATGGCCCAGCCGGTCTGGATCCAACCTGAATTTAGTCTACAAGCTGTTCTAGGGCTGGCTTTACCACTGTTGGTGATCAATCTGGCTTCGCAATATCTACCCGGACTGGCAGTAATTAAAAGCTATGGCTATCCACCCAAGGTAAACGGTATTTTAGGCTGGACCGGTATAAGTCAGGCGATACTGGCACCTTTTGGCTGCTTTAGTGTCAATCTTGCTGCGATCAGTGCGGCAGTGAGTCTGGATACTCAAGCTCATCCCGACCCACAGAAACGCTATATTGCAGGCATGAGTTGTGGGCTGTTTTATATTTTGATGGGACTATTTGCAGCGACCTTGACCAGTGTCCTGATGGCATTTCCAGCAATCCTGATTACCATTCTGGCCGGAATTGCCTTATTCGGCACCATTGGGCATAACATCGCGCTGGCTTTTCAGCAAAGCCATGAACGTGAAGCGGCTCTGATGACCTTTTTATTCAGTGCATCCAATATTCAGTTTTTCGGGATTGGTTCAGCCTTTTGGGGCTTACTACTGGGATTAATGGTTTATTTTCTATTTAAGCTCAAGCCTCAAGTCACTTAAAATTGATGACTGATCATTAGAATAAAATGACAAATAAGGGCAGCGATCATGTCTGCCTTTTATGAATGTCCTGCGGTCTGGGAAAAAAGGTTGATGATGAGTACACCGGAAATAATCAGTGCAATGCCAATAAGTGCAGGCACATCGAGCGTCTGCTTGAAAAGTACATAGCCCACAATTGCAGTCAGAACAATTCCCACACCGGCCCAGATGGCATAAGCGATTCCCAATGGAATGACTTTAATCACTTGGGACAATAAATAAAATGCAATACAGAATAAAACCACGACTGCCAAAGACGGCCATAATTTGCTAAAGCCTTCAGATTTTACTAAAAATGTAGAGCCTGTGACTTCGGCGACAATCGCCAGTGCCAGTAACAGGTAGGCCCACGATACAGGATTCATTTTTCCATCTCCAAAATTTCAGTGTTCATGCTTTGAATAACAAGCCAATTAAAATAGAAAATTAAACTTTAAATAATGCTTATTTTACAGTGAATGCTGGTGCAGAAAATCAAGGGTGCGAATAAAGGTTTGCTGACTCTCTTTTTTGCCCATAAAAAACTGGTATTCATGAATCAGCCAGGCCTTAGATTCCGGATAAAATACCTCGGTCACTGCAATATTCCGGGCCTTGAGTGTCTCTACAAAAGGTAAGGACTGAGTATCGGTCAGAAAGTCTTTATTACCGCCACTGATGAACACCGGCGGATAAGCATTTGAAATATGCTGGATCGGGGAAATCTGCTTTAAAAATTCGACATCATCTTTCTGGTCGCCCGTATAAGCCTGTACCAGATTATAAACGCCCCATTCGACCATTTTGATTTCATCCGGTGCTTTTTGCACAAAGGCCTGTAGATCGTAAATACCACAATGCAAAATCAAGCCTTTGAGCTGCATTGGCTGAATATTTGGACTGAAATTGGATTGTTGTGAAAACTCTGGATTGGTCAACAATGCGGCATAATGACTGGCCAGATTGGCACCGGCAGAATCTCCGGCTAAATACAGTTGTGCTGCATCAATGTAGTAGTTCTCGGCATGCGTGTTGATAAATGCCAACGCCTGATTAATTTGCTGAAGTTGACTCGGATAAGTCACCTGCGGCGCAAACTGATATTGTACAGAAATCACGTTATAGCCTTGCGCCGCCAATAGCTTAAAATAGCCGCGGGCATGTGCCTTGGAACCTGAAATCCAGCCACCGCCATGAATCCAGACAATGGTCGGTCTCGGGCCTAGATTCTGAATATTCTGCGGTTGATATAGATCGAAGCTTAAATCCTGTAGCGGCTGGTACACGATATTGTTCTGTACCCGAACAGTTTCAGGAGCATAACGATCCATCACTTTTTGTTGTAGGCCCGTAGTCATATTGAAGGCACTGGCAATTAGCCTGCTATTTTGTACGGTATTCTGACAGCCCGCTAACATCATCGAGCTGACCAGCACAAGATTTACCGCGATATATCTCACAATTTCAATTTCCCTATATTGATAAAAATCAAGCGCAGGCAGTTTAACTGAAATGCTCAAAAACCAAAAACTTAATCCAGTTCGTTCTGGCAGCAGAGGTGAAAATCCCCAGTTTTTTGCTCGGATTTATTTGCCCATTTCTTTACAGTTTTATGTGAATAATAGTTGTAATTTAATGAGTTTTTTCATTTTTTTAGGTTTTGCAATTGCACCTGTAGAGTCACTGTGCTATCAATGAATCAGAAGCGAACAATAAACATTTGGAGTAAAAAAATCATGGCCTATCAGCATATTTTAGTTCCGGTAGACGGCTCAGAAATTTCTTTTTCCGCAGTACGACATGCTGCAAAAATTGCCAAAGCATTTGGTGGCCAGCTTTCCCTGATCAGCCTGATTGCAGAAGATCCTTTTACTGAAGCTGATTTCTATTACAGCTCATCTATCATGAAGGAATATTTTGTACAGGCGCATGCCAATGCCAAAAATGCCCTGAAAGAAGCCACTGCGATTGCAGCGACTGAAGGTATTGAAGCTCAGTCACGGATCGTCACGGGTCTGGTCAATGCCGAGCACATTGCCAAAACTGCTGATGAAGTAAAAGCAGACCTGATTGTTATGGGTTCTCATGGCCGTAAAGGCTTCCAGAAAATGATTCTGGGCAGCTTTGCACAGGATGTTTTAGGTGCCAGTGAAATTCCGGTTCTGATCGTGAAAAAATAATCAAAGCTTTGCGCATCTTCAAGGTGCGCATTACTCGGTTTTCTATATTTGATTTCAAACCAAACCGTACGTTATGGAGATTCACCCACCTAACCCCTATTCTCCTTACTGCAATAATAAATATCAGGAAGCACCATGAATAATTATGATCATCTTCTCGTAGCACTCGATGAGTCCTCGATTTCCTATGCTGCCGCAGAACATGCCCTCGAACTGGCCAAAGTATTTCATAGCCATGTCACCTTACTCAGTGTCATTGCGGTTGACCCTTTTAAGGGCGTAGATTTTTATAAAGTTGCTCCAGCAGTCACAGATTACTTTATGCATGCAGAACAAAATGCGCTTGATCGCTTAAATGACCTGAAACAGAGCTTTGTTCGTGAAGGCATACAGGTCACGACAAAAATCCTGCATGGTATGGCACCTTCAGAAGGAATCTTACAGGCTGCAAATGAATCACCGACTGATGTCATTATTATGGGTTCACATGGCCGTAAAGGTTTGCAAAAACTCATGCTGGGCAGTGTCGCTCAGAATGTTCTGGCACTTTCCTCTATTCCAGTACTCATCGTCAGACAATAGGATGCTTGATCAAAGCCTGTATGATACAGGCTTTTAGCGAAGTTTTTGATTTAATTCACTTAAGAAAATTTCAGCATCAAGCTGACTTTGAAATACTTTTTTGTATTCTCCGACCTGCTGAATGGAATGCGGCGTATATTGAATCGAGATTTCAAGTAAGCCATTTTCAGGATTCTTGCTGACATGTACGGCAATAATATGCTGGCTATTTAAATAAAAACCATCTTCAATTTTCACTAACATATCTTGGACAACCTCTAGTAAGCGAATCTGTAGATCCCTTTACCTAGCTTACAGCTTAATAAATAAATACTCTTTTCCGTATAATCATACTGTAACACCCTTTGGTACTTACCTAAGCCTTTAGAGAAATTCAACTGTATTTAAAGCCAGCGTTTGAAATAAACAGGAAATAAAAAACCGGATCAGGTCGATCCGGTTTTTTTATGAATATTGATGTTATACGCTGAGCATACTATTGAGTGTCTCAGACACGTTTTTAGATTTAACCAGTGGTTTTAAGGTTTCAAGCTGTGCTTTCACTTCACTGCGTTGCGGTTCTGCCAAGGTATACCAGCGTGACAATACCTGTAGCAAACGTGAGCCTACAATCGGGTTTTTCTCGTCCAGATATTTCGCCAGACCAATAAAATGCTGTACGCCAAAGCTCCAGGTATTGACTGGGTTGGCATTCAAACCACCACTGACTGCACGAATACGGTTAGGCACCGCCAGATCATAATCTGGATGCTGGGTCAGATACGCAATGGTTGCATCGGTTGCTTTTGGATGGGCTGCCTGAACCATAAACCATTGGTCTAAAGACAAGGCTTCATCTTCAAAGCGGCTGTAGAAATCGGCTAGAGCTTCTTGTGCTTGTGGTGCATCATTCCAGACCAAGACTTTCAGTGCACCCAAACGTTCAGACATATTCCCCGTGTGATATTGCTCATAAGCCAAATCAAAGGCAGATGCATCTCCCTGACGGGCGATCATCGTCAACATGATGTTTCTTAAAGCACGTACACCCATCGCTTGCGAGAATTCAGATTGCAGATCAGGATCCAGATCAAGATACGTCTCTTTGGCTGTTTCACCAAAGGCACGTGCCAGCGTATGCAGCAAAGCCTCACGCTTTTCCTGAATCATGACCGGATTATAGTCCTGATCAATACGGCTGCCCAAATAACCTTCAGACGGCACATCAAACAGACGTGATGCCAACAGCGGATCTTTTTCAATCACACCCGGCAAGGTATTCAACATCGCCGCGATATAAATATCCGCAGGCTGATCATCCAGCAAGATACGCTCGAGTAAAGTTTGAGTTGCTTGCCACTGGTTAAAACCATTCGTTTCATATTGCAACAGGAAAGCCAGTTCTTTTTCTGAATAGTCAAAGTCCAGATTCACTGGTGCAGAGAAATTACGCAGCAAGGACACTACCGGTTTTGCTGTCACACCGCTAAATTCGATCGTGGCTTCATCCTGATCAAACAGATATACCCCATCTTTGACGCCATTTTCAAAGAGTGCCTCAGAGTTCAGCGTTAACTGCTCACCGCTTTCAGCATCAAACAATGCCAAAGCGACTGGAATGGGTACGGCTTTCAGATTTGGATATTTAGCATGGGTTTTCAGGCTTTGTTTCAAGCTGAGGCGATAGATTTGTGTCTCTACATCATATTCAGCTTTTGCTTGAAGTTTAGGTGTACCCGGCTGATTGTACCAGGTCAGGAAGTTTGAAAGCTCCACACCTGAACCTGCTGTCAGTGCAGCCACCCAATCCTCAACTGTTACTGCTTGACCATCATGACGGCGGAAATATTCATCGGTTCCTTGACGGAATTTTTCCTTACCGAGCAAGGTCGCCATCATGCGGTTAATTTCAGCCCCTTTTTCATAAACAGTGGCAGTATAGAAGTTGTTAATTTCTACAAAATGATCTGGACGCGGCGGATGTGATAGCGGCCCTGAATCTTCCGGGAACTGATGTGCTTTCAGAACTGCTACATCATCAATACGTTGTACCGCAGCCGACTGTAAATCTTCCGAGAAAGACTGGTCACGGAATACCGTCAGACCTTCTTTAAGACATAACTGGAACCAGTCACGACAGGTAATCCGGTTACCAGTCCAGTTATGAAAATATTCATGGGCAATCACCGACTGTACCCGCATGATCGCAGCATCAGTGGTAAATTCTTCATCGGCGAGCACACATGAGGTATTGAAGATATTCAGCCCTTTGTTTTCCATGGCACCCATATTAAATGCACTGGTCGCCACGATCATGTAATTGTCGAGGTCATATGGCAGGCCATAATGCTCTTCATCCCAACGCATGGAATGTTTTAGCGCTTCCATGGCAATCTTGCATTTTGGAATATCTTTTTCTTCTGCATAGATTTCCAGTGCCACATTGCGGCCTTCTGACGTAACATAGGAATCTTTCATCACCGCCAGATCACCAATGACACAGGCAAAGAGATAACTTGGCTTTTTGGTCGGGTCCTGCCAGATGGCGTAATGACGGTTGGCATCAACTTCCCCGGTTTCCAGCAGGTTACCATTGGCGAGTAAAACAGGATATTTCTTGTCTGCTTCGACACGTGTGGTAAAGACCGACAACACATCCGGACGGTCTGGATAGAAGGTAATTTTACGGAAACCTTCTGGCTCATTTTGGGTTACAAACAGATCTGAACTGGCCTGATATAAACCTTCCAGCATAGTATTACTTTCAGGATGGATTTTAACCACAATTTCAAGCGACACTTGATCAGGCGCATTGGCAATGACCAGTTGCTCAGCATCCAGACTGTAGTCACTGGCATTGAGTATTTGACCATTTAACTGAATCGATTGCAGTTCCAGATCTCGTCCGAGCAAGACCAGATCACCGGCAGTTTGACGCTGCATCTGCAGTTTGCTGCTGACCAGCGTATGATCCGCATAGACCTGAATATTCAGCTCGATAGAATCGACGATAAAGGAGGGTTTTTGGTAGTCTTTTAAATAAATGGTTTGATCCGCTTCGATCACCGGGTTTGCCGCAATATTCATGTCCTGTCCTAATCTTTATCTTATTCGACATTGTTCATGTCAAAATCATACGCCAAGTTTTAAACGCTGTCTGTGCATTTGTATTGTTCGCTCTAATATGGGCATTGTACGCACCACTTTCAATGCATTTTGCCTAATTGTGCAGCATTCGATTAAGCTTAAGAAATATCTATGCCAAATAAACAGCCAGAATCATAATTTCTTACATTATTATAAATCTTTGATTTAAAGATATATATTTATATCCAAATTACACTTCACAAATACAGATTAAAAAATAAGCACACTTCTTGCTAGAGTTAAGCTGTATTTCCCCGCCCTTAAAATTAAAGAATAATGATAACCATGAGGTGAGCCATGTACTTAAAAAAACATATTGTACGAATGGAAAATATCAAAACCCTGCAAACACTGGATCAGGCCAATATTGACCATAAAGTCATTGCACTCTTGATGAGCTGTGAAGGTATTCCGCTTCAGGCCCATGAAGTGACTGCCATTCTCAACAGCTACGATGCCCTCGGTACCAAGAAAGTGCCCTCTAAAAAAGTTCAGGCCTTAATTCACGCCAAACATCGCGGACAGCAAGACGAAACCTTACCATGCCCAGTCTAAAACCCGTCATTTCATGTTTTTAAGATCAGAGCTACTTCGGTAGCTCTTTTCATGTGCGCGTGTATTTTTTGCTGACGTAAAATAGCATCAGTCAACTACATTTGCCTCGCATCAGCGGTGTATAATCAAATGCCCGTCCATTCTAAAGTTGCTCGCGCCCATGGTATTCAGTGTTCTGCAAAAACAGCTTGATGAAAGCACCCACTGCCCGCTATGTAAGGCATCGATGTATTGGATTGAGGCGGAACAGTATGATCAGGAGATGAGTTACCATGAATGCAGCCATTGCCAACATCAGCTTCATCCAGATCAAAAAAATAATTGTTATTGCGCACAGTGTCTGGCCCAGCGTAAACGCATGCTCAAGGAAGTCCGTTTACAGGAAAATCGTCTCTATCATAAAAAACAGGACCGGCCGGTTCCTGAGCTCAATCAGCTCAGTTTTATCAATAAACTGTTTTTACTTTCGATTTTAGATGAACAAGTACAGGAATATAGCCAGCACCGCGAATATATCGACTGGCATCATATTCGCTATTTTTCCATCAGTCCGAACTATCTGTTTCAACATGGTCTGATCAAAAATATGCTCAGAGAACAGATTTTAATTCCCAAAGATGTGCAACAGGAAAATCAGCACTATTATATTAATGTACGTCTGGATGGCTATTCTGAACCGAGCCTGTTCAGCATTACCCAGCAACTACGCAACTGGTTTTATCAGAACCTGAGTCAAGGTGTGCCCTTTAAAAGTGCAGATGAAGTCAAAGATGCCCTGTATTGTCTGCTATATGAGGAGATCATTCAGTTTGCGCAATTTTACTGTCGTAGCTGGAATGTGCAGATTGCCGGAAATCAGAGCTTTCAGACCTTTTGCTATCGCCTTTTAGATGTCTTGGCAGTGGGACAGATTTATTATCTGGTACAGACCGCACTGGAATATCTATATAAGCAAAAAGCGCTTAAGCCACGCAATGAAAATTTTATTAATACCAATCTGCTGAAAAAAACCTTACAACAGTATCGGGAACGTTCTGTCACGGAAAAATGGGAAACCTCTACCCTGCCACGCCCGCCACAACTGGCCTTCAGCAAGATGAGTGAAATCCTGTTTTATCGCTTCCTGGGTTATGATGAGAATATTTTCTTTCAGCCGGTCTGGCGCTCATGGCATAAAATTGAACCGCGCCTGAAATTTTATTCGCAGAAACGTTGTATGCACTGCGGTTCACAGGAACTTTCGGTGGATTATGATGCCAGTGACTATGTCAGCCTGTTCTGCCGTAGCTGTAAGCATCAGGACCATTATTTTACCCGCTGAGCGAAGATACGACTTAGATTCCTTTTTGACAGATGATCATTATGAATACTTCTACGCAAGCACTACAGCACACGCTTCTGGATCAAATCTGCGAGGCATGGTTAAAGTTACAGCAACATCAGCCATTGGTACATATCATGACCAATGCCGTGGCCAGTAATTATGTGGCCAATGTGGTGCTGGCTGCCAATGCTTCCCCCGCCATGATCGATAATCCTTTTGAGGCCGAAAGCTTTGCCAAAATTGCAGCTGCGATCAATCTCAATCTGGGTACACCGACCACCGAACAAGTACAGGCCATGCACATTGCTGCGGAAACGGCACATCGTCTGAAAAAACCGTGGGTACTGGATCCGGTTGGTTATGGAACGGTACTGCATTGGCGCTCGAATACGGTAGATCAGTTACTCAATTCCCATCCGACAATTTTACGGGGCAATGCCTCTGAAATTGGTGCTTTGGCCGGCAAGCGGATCGAATCCAAAGGTGTGGACAGTACCATCAATAGTGCCGATGTTTATTTACAGGCACAAAGCTTATTGGCGCATTGTGACTGTGTCGCGATTTCCGGTGAATCTGATTACATCATTTCCAGAGATTATCCGGTAATACAGGTATCAGGCGGATCATATTTACAACCGCGAGTCACGGCCACCGGTTGTGCACTTGGTGCACTGATTGCAGCCTATAGTGCTGTAAGTTCTCCCGCAATCGCAGCACTCGCTGCACATGTGCATTTTGCAATTGCAGGTCAACGGGCTTTTGAACGTGCGCCACAGCTTGGCCGTTTTAATGTGGCTTTTCTGGATGAAGTCCATCAACTTAATACTGAAAGCATTCGACAATACGCCAACTTTCAAATTTTGCCGGGAGCAGTTTAGTTTGCTAGCAGCTTTAAGGGGTGTTTGCAGGTTTGCATAGACCTGACACCCCACTTTTAGCTGTACATCGCTCACATCTTCTACTAATTTCTGAAGAGATAGGTTGCTTCTGAATCCTACGCTGAAACTATTTTGAGCATGATCGGTGGTTAACTGAGTAGGCTTCATATAACTTAATGTAACTTAACTACCGATTTCCACCAAAGGAATCAAACTTTTGTTTGATCTGTTTTCACATGATCCCAGCTGAAATCATGTGAATTATAATTTAATTATTCAGCAGGATTTGAATGTTACTTTTAAGCTTTAATTAACAGGCTCTATTGATCAATATCCAGTATGTGATTCTGCTTATGCTGCATTACGAATCTGGCTTTTAGACTTAAAACTCTAGTGCAATATCAAGCCATTCAGCTCAATATCCAACTTGAGTGATAGTCTGCATCGAATGATAAAAAATCTGTCTGAACAATGACCTCACTTTGTTTTAATAAGGACAATTGAGAAAAGATGCATTAAAAAAAGTCAGCTGCCACTAGAGCAACTGACCTTCAAGATTTGAACAAAGCAAGTGTTTAAGCCGCGTAATGAATACTGACTGATTTGATACGATTGCTTTCAATTTCAGTGACTTTGAACTGTACACCTTGATAATCCAATTCAGTACCGACTTCGACCACACTGTTGGTTTTATCCAAAATCAGACCCGCAACACTGATATAACCAGCATCTTCATCAATCAGATCAATCATGCCGAGTTCAAGCTCAAGCTGATACAGATCCAGCATACCTGAAGCGATCCAGTGGGAATCGTCAATTCTGACCAAATCAAGTTGTTCGTCTGCATCCGGGAACTCACCGGCAATGGCTTCAAATACATCTAGTGGTGAGATCAGACCCTGTACATTACCAAACTCGTCGCTCACCAAGACCAAAGAGCCTTTAGAGGTACGCAAAGTATTAATCGCATCAATAACTTTCATCTTTTCAAAGATATAAATTGGACGATGGCGTTTGATCAGGGCTTTTAACTCTTCCGGTTCTTCCAGCACATCCAGTAATTCCTTGGCACGTACGATGCTAATCACCTTATCCAGGCTGCCACGACATACCGGAAACAGGCTGTGGGGAACAGATAGAATTCTTTCACGGATCTGTTCCGGGCTATCCTCTAGATCGACCCATGAAATCTGACTGCGCGGTGTCATGATCGAAGCGACTGAACGCTCTGCAAGGGTCAATACCCCGCCAATCATGTAACGTTCTTCATCTGCAAAGGCTTCTTGAGCTTCATTTTTGTCAGTATCAGTGGTTTCCAGCTTGCCGCCCATTAACTTCAAAATGGAATCAGCCGTACGATGACGCAAAGGAATCTTAGATTCATGCTTTGCTGCATTACGCTGGCCGAACTGGTTGAACGCTTCGATCAAGATTGCGACACCAATACCCGAATAGATATAGCCTTTTGGAATGTGGAAACCAAAACCTTCTGCAATCAGACTGATACCAATCAAAAGCAGGAAGCTTAGACACAGAATCACCACGGTTGGATGACGGTTTACAAAACTGGTCAATGGTTTCGATGCCAGTAGCATTACACCCATCGCAACAATCATTGCAGCCATCATGACGTAAATATTGTCGACCATACCAATTGCAGTAATCACTGAATCTAAAGAAAATACAGCATCTAAAACCACAATTTGGGCAACAACAGCAGTGAAACTTGCATAAACCACCTTAGTGGTCAATTTGACTTCAGGCTTACCTTCTATCTTTTCATGTAACTCTGTGACGGCTTTATACACCAAGAACAAGCCACCAAATAACAAGATCAAGTCCCGACCAGAGAAGGTCCAGTCAAACAGGGTGATCAGCGGCTGAGTCAAAGTGACCAGCCAAGCAATGGCAAACAACAGGCCCAGACGCATCAATAATGCGAGTGAAAGACCGATGACACGAGCTTTATCACGTTGTTCAGGAGGAAGTTTTTCAGCCAGAATGGCAATAAAGACTAGGTTATCAATACCTAAAACGATTTCAAGAATAATAAGAGTAATTAAACCTACCCAAATTCCGGGATCTAATAAAAATTCCATTAGAGAACTACCCCGTTCGAGTAAGCTAGAAATAGAGATGGAAGATCAACGCACGGCGAGGGATCCATTAAATTTAACCTATGTAACTTAAGACCATTCCATTATGCATAAACTGAGTATTTTGTAATGTATTAATTTATAAAAAAATTACATGATTATGATTTTCCTTAGACTTTTTTCATTAATCAGTGTGTATAAAACGCATTAAACTTAATTTTTTCTTCACAAATTATTTTACTTTAATTAAAAATATGCATAATTACCATTCATTAGCTCAACCACTTTTAAAGTGAACTAAAAATTCAGCCATCAAATATATACCGATTAAAAAAGCAATCAGTTAAAATAGGGCTTGAATTTTTTGATGGGGAAATTCCTCCGCATAACTGCATAGATCCATCAGCAAAATTGTCTGGTTGATTAAAATCAGAGTGATTGCATTTTGGCCGATAAGCGAATCATGCTGTCGAATGACAAACGATTGCGGAAAATGATTCCGCCTCAGAAATATACAATTAAGTATTAATTTTACACAAAATATTATTGCCTTTCATCCGATTTAAAATGGCCATTCTCTGTCCTGAATCAGCGCATATGCAGAACTGCTCGACTTCTGGGGCTATTAAGAAAAACTAAAAAGTGCAATCTCTTTAACATTTTTAAAATAAAGGTTGAAACATGCATAAACTTTTTCATAAAATGGACGGGCCCTAGAAAAATAAATACAAGGAACATTTCATGACTAAGAAATATGCAAAATTTTTACCGTGTACGGAAGAATTTAATTTAGAAAACTTTCCCTATTATTGGGTTACTCAGGTTCATGCTCAATATGTACTTAATGTCGATCACGCACTTAAAAAATATGGTGTCGACAATTCGCGCCGCCGTATCCTTCTTGCCTTAAAATCCAAACCGCGTGCGAGTGTATCCGACTTATCAGAGATGGTCGTATCTAAAATGTCGACCACCACTAAAATTGTTTATCGCTTAAAAGATGAAGGTCTGGTTGAGACTTATTCATGTGAAGATGATGCACGAATTACCCGGGTATTTTTGACCGAAAAAGGCATGCAAATGACACATAAGATCAATGATCTGACCAATATAGTACTAGAGCAGTCATTTGAAGGCTTGACGCCTTTGCAAATTGAAAAAACCATGGAAAGTTTACGTCATATTTTTAAAAACCTGGCTCGTTAAAAGTCCTACTTTTTATTTTTAAATAGACGCTGGCGAATTGGCATACTTTCAATAATAAATAATTCACCGGAGCTTTCTAAGAATCAAAAAAGTTCAGTTGTGGGCTGGCTTTTTTGATTTTTTCTTTGGGGACATGTGAACATTCAAACTCTTCTTCCGGAAAGCCGTGTACAAAACTCCGAATATCCGGATGACTCAGTGTCAGCCATTCTTGTAGTCGCTCATGCGGAATTACGATCACCGAACGTTTGATATTTCCAGGCTCATGAAATTCTTTCATCATCGGATGGTCAATGGCATCCATGGTGATCATGCTGGCAGATCGCACAATTTCCCCTTGTACTCGTGTAATCTCATATACTGCCGCAATAAAAGTCGCCTGACCATCTTGACGTCTTATACCCCAACGCTGTGGTTTATTGTCAAAATATTTGGACTCATAAAACTCGGCAACAGGAATGACCCCAAAATGACATTTGGCAGTGGCTTCAGCAAAGGTTGGCTTTTGCAATAAAGTTTCATTTCTGGCGTTATAGGTCTTGGTAGCTATACTTTTATCTTCTGCCCATTTTGGAATCAGGCCAAAATTTACCGACCGCCATTCCAGTCCTTGAGCTGAATGAAATAACAGCGGTGTAGCATAATTGGGATAGACCTCTTCCGGATATTCAAAGGGAATTTCGGGCAACCCCAGATTATGCAATTGTTCTAAGCTTAAAGGTTTAAAGTTGGCACACATGGCGGATTAATGTAAATCATTCGACCACTCGATTATAACCTGATGTCTGAGCCAAACCTGTAATATTGATATAGATTTGAGTATCATGAATTCGGTATGGTCAACCAGTGTGTCCGGGTAAACTCCTCAAAAATCCAGCGACCATTAAAACGTCCGAGTCCTGAGTTTTTCTCGCCGCCAAAGGGTGCATTCGACTGATCTGCAACACTGATCCCGTTAATATGGGTCATGCCAATATCCAGTTGTGCCGCAAAAGTGCTGCCGCGTTCGATATTTGATGTACAGACTGCACTGGACAAACCGAACTCTGTTGCATTGGCCAGATTTAAAGCATGGGCCTCATCACGTGCTTTTAAGATCGGTAAAATCGGACCGAAGCTTTCTTGTTGTGCTAAATCAGAATCGGCTGTGACGTTAATGAAAATATGCGGATAGACCAGATTTCCTTCAATTCCGCCCTCATATACCAGCTGTGCGCCCTGCTCGCTGCCTGTCTGAATGATCTGTTGATGCTTTTTGACCTGACTCCGATTAATGATCGGCCCGATGATGGTATCTTCCAGATTCGGATCGCCCACTGGAATCATTTTGACTCGATCCAGAAGCTTATCCACATAAGCATCATGAATAGATGCATCGATAACAACCCGATTGGTGCTCATGCAAATTTGTCCCTGATGCATAAAACGCCCCATCAAGGTCAGTTCAACCGCCAGATCAAGGTCGGCATCATCCAGAATCACCAAGGGTGCATTGCCGCCCAGTTCCAGTGCCAAACGTTTGATTCTGGAACTGGCCAGAGCTTTACTGCCGACACTTTTCCCCACTTCAGTCGAGCCGGTAAATGAAATCATTTTTGGCACTGAATGCTCGACAAAATAATCCCCGATTTCACTGCCAGCACCGGCAATAATATTCAATGCACCCGGAGGCAAACCGGCTTCTTCAAATAATTTCCCGATTAATGTACCGCCAGTCACCGGCGTATCACTGGCTGGTTTCAAGACAACCGTATTGCCACAGGCAATCGCTGTCGCCACTGAACGCAAGGACAGATGAAATGGAAAGTTCCATGGGCTGATGACTGCAATCACGCCTAAAGGTTTACGCAAGACCAAACTTTTCCGTACTGGATCTTTGCTTTCGAGCTGTTCAGTTTTCAGCTGATCTGGAAATGCCAGACTTTCGTGAATAATCCCCAAGGCAGCATCTACCTCAAGGCCGGCTTTAATGCGCGTACTGCCTGATTCAATAATCAGCCAGTCAATGATTTCTGCACGGCGCTGCTGAATAATATTAATTAAATTTTGCAATACTGTTTTACGGACTTCAATGGAATTCAAAACACCCTGTTGAAAAGCCTGTTCTGCTGCCGTATACGCACTGTCTACATCGACAGAGCTGGCAGCTGCAAGACTCATAATTTCGGTTTGGGTAAAAGGATTGATATTTTTTATGATTTTGGTTGAAGTTCCATGTTGCCACTGACCATGAATAAACTGCTGGTCTAAGTCCTGATATACCGTCATCATTTTATTGTTCCTCGCAAGCTTTGCTCCACTTTAAGAGTTCAACTGAAAAATTTCTAGTCAGAAAGACAGCCGCTTACCATTAGACAATAAAAAAGCCTCCGAAGAGGCTTTTTTAAGTTAGACGGGATTAGTCACCTGTATAACCTTTTAACTTTAAACGTGCTGCATGTAAAAGTGGCTCGGTATAACCTGATGGCTGTTCACCACCTTTAAAGATCAGGTCAGACGCTGCCTGGAATGCAATATTGTTGGCAAAGTCTGCAGACATTGGCGTATACAACGGATCATTGGCATTTTGCTGATCTACAATTTTCGCCATACGCTGCATCACTTCTTCTACTTGCTCACGGCTTACCACACCATGACGCAACCAGTTCGCCACGTGCTGTGAAGAAATACGTAGAGTCGCACGGTCTTCCATTAACCCGACATCGTTGATATCGAGTACTTTAGAACAACCTACACCTAAGTCTACCCAGCGAACCACATAACCCAAGATCCCCTGACAGTTATTTTCAAGTTCTTTGGTTTTCTCTTCTTCAGACCAGTTAGTGTCTGTTGCTAATGGTGGCGTTAACAAGTCATCTAGTGACAAGGCTTCAGTTGCCAATAACTCTTGCTGACGATCCGCAACATTAATCTGATGATAGTGAATCGCGTGAATTACCGCACCTGTTGGTGATGGCACCCATGCACAGCTCGCACCTGCTTCCGGATGTTCAGTTTTGGTTTTATACATGTCGAGCAACATATCTGGTTTTGGCCACATGCCTTTACCGATTTGCGCTTTGCCACGTAAACCTGCTTGCAGACCGATCATCACGTTACGGTTTTCATAAGCCGGGAACCAGATCTGACCTTTGACTTCGCCTTTACGTACGAATGGGCCTGCTTCCATAAAGGTATGGATTTCGTCACCGGTACGGTCCATGAAGCCTGTATTGATGAAAATAGTACGGTCTTTGGCTTGTGCAATACAGTTCTTCAGGTTTACAGAAGTACGGCGCTCTTCATCCATAATCCCGATTTTTAAAGTTTTTGCAGGCAAACCCAGTACCTGTTCCGCACGTTCAAACAATTCAACGGCAAATGCCACTTCTTCAGGACCATGCATTTTTGGTTTAACGATATACATTGAACCTTGACGCGAGTTCTTGATGGTATTTTCACCTTTGATGTCGGCAAAAGACAACAATGGTGTAATCAAGGCATCCATGATGCCCTCAAAAATCTCTGCACCATCGACCAAAATGGCAGGGTTTGTCATCAAATAACCGACATTACGCAGCAACATCAATGAACGACCATGAACCTTGGTTTCACCACCTTCCACATTTTTGAAAGTACGGTCTGCATTCAGTGTACGGGTAACTGTTTTACCATTTTTCTGAATGGACTCTTCTAAAGTGCCTTTCATCAGACCTAACCAGTTACGATAGCCTTCCACTTTTTCTTCAGCATCAACCGCTGCAATCGAGTCTTCCAAATCCTGAATGGTGGTAACTGCAGCTTCAAGAACTACGTCTTTTACGCCAGCGGCATCAGTCTGGCCAATCGGGCTCGTTGCATCAATTTGCACAATAACGTGCAGACCGTTATTTTTAAATACGATTTCAGTCGGTGCTGACGCTTCGCCATTGAAGCCAACAAATTTAGCGCTATCCGCAACAGTCGTTGTAGAACCATCTTTTAATGTTACAACCAGTGCGTTGCCATCAACTGCATATTGAGTTGCGTCTGCGTGTGAACCTTGTGCCAATGGGAAAGTTTCGTCAAGGAAGTTTTTCGCAAATGCGACAACTTTCTCACCACGTTTCGGGTTATAGCCTTTACCTTTTTCCGCGCCATCTTCTTCAGAGATCACGTCGAAACCATAAAGTGCATCGTAGAGAGAACCCCAACGTGCGTTGGCTGCGTTGAGGCAGTAACGTGCATTACGTACCGGTACCACCAGCTGTGGGCCGGCCAATACGGCAATTTCTTCGTCTACATTTTCAGTGCTGATTTGAAAATCTTCTACTTCTGGTAACAAGTAGCCAATTTCAGTCAAGAAAGCTTTGTAAGCTTGTAATTCAAATGTGTTATTGCGGTGCCATTCATCGATTTTCGCTTGAATGTCATCACGCTTAGCCAAAAGTGCTTTATTTTTAGGGCTAAGATCAACAACGACTTGTTCAAAGTTTTTCCAGTAAGTTTCACTATCCAAACCAGAACCTGGTAGTGCTTCATTTTCGATAAAATCGTAAAGTTCTTTAGCAATCGCTAACTTGCCTTTTTGAATACGTGCAGTCATTGTCTTTCCTGATATTGCTACTTTTTATACAAGAGATTCTAGTATACCGATTAAAATCTAGCTGAATAGTATTATCAAATTGCTAAATACTGAGCATTTTTCATAATATGAGTACCCTCATAAACATATCAGACGTCGCTCAGCCGCATTGAGATATCATTCTGCTAAATACCCTAATGACAGTGTATAAAGTTTTCGAAATGTAGAAATTAGACTTAAGTTCAGATTTTCGAGTAAAAATTATGCATTCTAGTTATACACGATCATATTTAGATCAAGATTAAGCCATGTTTGGCCCTAGTTGTCGATCAATTACCTGCTTATTTTTATAAAAAAGCGCCAGTCAATGACCAGCGCTTTTATTCTGCTTCCTACTCACTCGAGATAGTTTTCTGAATCTGACGATGTTCAGAATTCAGATATTCATCCGACTGCATTTCCAGTAAACGTGAACGCGTCCGTTCAATTTCAAAGACCAGTTTTTCACCTTGGTAAATATCAATAATATTGTCTTCCGAGGTCAATAACAGTTTGACACCACGGTCATAGAACTCATCGACCAGATAAATAAAACGGCGCGTCCCATCATTGAGGAAATCGGTCAGGTGCGGCACATTACTGACTAAAACCGTATTATAAATATTGGCAATTTCAATAAAGTCAGCCGGGCTACGTGGTTTTAGACACAGCTCAGAAAACTCGCACCACAATACATCTTCGGTATGTGACACAGTTTCCACAATACGGTTATTGATGATAATCGGCTCTTCAGAGCAGGTTTGCGTCTGAGTCAAAGCGCTGAAACGTTGCGCAATCCAGTTTTTATGATCATGGGTTAATGGGAATTTGAATAACTGCGCCTGTTTTAATACGCGTAAACGGTAATCGACGCCGGCATCGACGTTTAACACCACACAGTTTTTCTTGACCAGTTCAATCGTCGGCAGGAAACGGTCACGATGAATCCCGTTTTTATACAAACCATCTGGGGCAATGTTCGAAGTTGCAACCAAAGTAATCCCGCGTTCAAATAGTTTCTGGAACAGATCACTCAGAATCATGGCATCGGTGACATTGGATACAAAGAACTCATCGAAACAGATAATCACCGCGTCTTTATAAATCTGATCCGCGACCAGATCCAGCGGATTACGCTGCCCAGAGAGCTTATTTAATTCACGATGCACATGCTGCATAAAGTGGTGAAAATGCATCCGGGTTTTACGGCGAAATGGAATCGAATCATAAAACTGATCCATTAACCAGGTTTTGCCACGACCCACACCACCCCACATATACACGCCATTGGGAGAAGTCTGACGGCGAAAACGGCGAAAGGCTTTTTTCGAGGCCTTAAAACGCTGAATCAATTCCAGCCAGACACGATTCAGTTCATGTACTGCCATTGCCTGTGCATCATCAGGCATAAACTGTCCCGAAGATATTGCTTGTGCATAACGTTCTGCAGGAGAAATCGGACTAAAGGCGGTGCTGTGCTGTGAATTAAAATCGGACATAGAGTTTCGTACTATTTGGGATCAATTTAATTATAGCGGAGTTTAATCAACACACTATAACACTTTGGCATAAACAAGCTTAGGCTATTTCACATATTGCCGAGGGCTTTGCCCAAACCAGCGTTTAAAGGCATGGTTAAAAGCAGCCGGCTCGGAATAGCCCAACAACTCTGCAATCATTTCAATTGAATACTGTTTATATTCAATCAATCGCAAAGCCTTATCTTTAATAATGTCTTCGCGAATCTGTTTATAACTGGTATCACACTGCTGTAACTGATGCCGCAAGGTTCGCTCCGGAATATTTAGCGCCTGCGCAGTTTCGGCCATGCTCGGCATCAAACCACTTTGTATTTCCAGATAATCCTGAACGCGCTGCACCACTGTCGGTGTCTGCTCATCCTGTTGCAAACGTTGCAATTCAGCAAAACACTTGGCTTCATACAGCGCAAAGGTCACCGTATCCGCAGACGGAATTTTAATATCCAGAACTGCTTCATCAAACCAGAATGCCGCACTTGGTGCATCGAACTGAACCTGTGTCCCATAATAATCATGATAGACCTTTAAGGTATTCGGCTCTTGCGGATGGGCAAATGGTAACTCGATCCGTAAATCAGGTTTGGACAGGCCCATCATTTTGTAGATATCACGGATAAACTTGAAAGTTCCCGAAATCTCCGCCTGTGCCAGCAACACACCCAGACCATCTTCCAGATTTTTCGGTCGATAACACAACGCGCTATGATGCTCGCTTTGTTGCAAACCCAATTGTCCTGTCAAATGCGTCAACTGTTGAAAGCGGATCACCTGATGCAGCGCATCACGTACCGTCGGACTGGTAACCAGTAACATCAACAACGGACCATAACCTGCCAATGCATAATGCTGGCCAATCAATAATCCCTGTTCAGCTTCGATTTCCTGCCCTACGACCTTAAGTACATCATGTTCCAGACTCGGATGAATAATCGAGCCAGGATCAAAGGCATCGACACGCAGTCCAATGTTTTGCAGCTTCTGATCGACGTCTATGCCCGCCTTGCGCATACCTTGAATCAAATACATCAGACTGAGAACAGAACGTTTCATAACCATACAAATACAATGTGATAGTCTTAGTTGTACTATAAAAATAAGTGTACTGCTATTGCCGTTTAGATCAATTTTAGGTCTAATCTTTTATCAGTGAATGATGATAATAATCTCTTATTAAAATAAGCAAGGAATGCAATGATGCTGGAAAATACAAGTGCCACCCGCTCGCCACCCTTTACCAAAGTCGCCATTATTGGCGCCGGTTTTGGCGGTATTGCCATGGCAATACGTTTACAGCAGCAAGGCATCCATGATTTTATTCTGCTGGAAAAAGGCCATGAATTTGGTGGAACCTGGCGAGACAACCAGTACCCTGGCGCAGCCTGTGATGTGCAGTCACATTTATATTCCCTCTCATTCGCTCCGAAAAGTAACTGGTCAAAACGCTATGCCGAAGCACCCGAGATATTTTCCTATATTCAGGATCTGGTAAACGATTATAAGCTGCGTGCGTTCTGCCGCTTAAATACTGAAGTCCTTTCAGCGCATTACCAGGCAGAGCGCTGTCTGTGGCAATTGCAGTTACAAGATCAAACTATCCTGGAAGCCCAATTTGTCATATTTGCTTCAGGGCCTTTACATATTCCCCAGATTCCACCTATCCCCGGTATTGAGAAGTTTCAAGGGAAAGTCTTTCATTCTGCACAATGGGATCATACTTATGATTTAAATGGAAAAAATGTCGCATCGATTGGCACAGGTGGCAGCGCCATTCAATATGTTCCGGAAATTGCCCCACAATGCAAACAACTCTATGTCATGCAACGTACTGCAGCCTGGATCATTCCTCGCGATGAACGTGTCTATCACCCTCTCGAAAAGACACTATTTGAAAAATATGACTGGTTCCGAAAACTGCACCGTGCCCGCTTATATTGGTCAAATGAATCGCGGGTCATCCCCATCGTTAAACCCGGAATCATGAAATACACCCAGAAACTGGCAGAACTGTTCATCAAATACCAGATTAAAGATCCTGAGTTAGCTCAAAAACTCACTCCGGATTACATCATGGGTTGTAAACGAATTCTGGTTTCTAATAGCTATTTCCCGACTTTTAACCGCAGGAATGTAGAACTGGTGACTGAAAAGATTCAGGAACTCACTGAAAATAGCATCATTACCCAAGATGGTCAGGAACGGCCAATTGACTGTCTGATTTATGGCACCGGGTTCATTACCGATCCACGCATCTATATGAAGAATTTTCAATGTACTGGGCTGGATAATCTACAGCTCAATGACGTCTGGAAACAGGGGGCTGAAAGTTATTATGGAATTTGCATGAAAGGTTTCCCAAACCTATTTCAGTTACTGGGCCCAAATACCCTATTGGCACACAACTCTGTGATTTTTATGATTGAGGCACAAGTTGACTATATCTTACAGCTCATGCAGCGGGTCGATCAATCACATAGCGATGCCATTATGGTCAAAGAGCAGGCGCAAGATACATTTAATCAGCAAGTGCAACATATGTTTGAACAGACCGTATGGCAATCTGGCTGTGTCAGCTGGTATCAGCAGGAAGGTGGCAAGAATTTTGCCCTATGGCCGACTTATACCTGGAAATACTGGCTGAAAACCAAGAAACCCAATACCGCAGATTATCGATTATTCAATAAAGTTAGCTAAAAGCTTTTCACCATCTAGCATCAAGCGATGGCATAATTTAAAGATAATTTTTTCAATCTATTAAACTTATGCAATCGCTTTGGCTCATCTTTCAGCTTCTTCTCTGTTTGGCACTCGGTTTTGCTTTGGCGAAACGGATTCCAGTATCGATGATTAAAATCTGTTTCAAGCTCTTACCTTATTTTAGCTATGTGTTACTGATTGTGATTTCCTTTGAATTCTCACAGCTTGTGGATGAATTACAGCATCCCCTACAGATTCTGAGTACATCCATCAGCATTGCCTTTCTGACATCACTCGGTGCTTTTGCTATTTGCTATTTGCTGTTCAAGTGGGCTGGTTTTCTTCCCAGTTCAGGCAGAGTATCCCTTGATCTGGTAATTAAATCCTTACTGAATATGAGTTATGCTTTTTTGGCACTCGCAGGCGGATACTTTTTACATGCTGGCTTGACTCTGTTTGATTTATCCTTGCACATTAGCACCTGGCATTTGTTACTGATATTTATGTTTTTCATTGGTTTAGATCTGGCTTATTCGCCACTGGATCGTTCTTGGTTAAATATCAAAATTCTTCTGGTTCCAATCGGTTGTATCTTCGGTTCATTATTCGCAGTTATGCTGTATTCATTCTGGAACACACAGATTGGCCTGAAAGATTTGATCATGCTGTCACAAGGCTATGGATTTTACTCAATGTCAGGCGTTGTCGTGACCGAGCTTCGAAATGCAGAACTCGGCAGCATTGCACTAATGAATGACCTGTTTAGAGAAATTTTTGCCATCTTACTGATGTATTGTATGGGCTGGAGATATCCAAGATCGGCCATTTCCGCAGCAGGTGCAACTGCAATGGATGTGACTTTACCGATGGTTAAGCAGGCATGCGGGCATGACTTTATTCCACATGCTATGGTCAGTGGATTTATTTTGTCACTGTTAGCACCAGTCATGGTGAGTGTACTGGCAGCGATTTAATTGCTTTATTGCTTTCTCAATCTCCCTAAATCTCTCTTTTCTAAAGAGGCTTTGTTGCATAAAGGTTTGAAAGGCTGAGTTCCCTTAAGCTACTCAAATTTAAGAGACAACTTGGGTATGAGGGCGACCTAATTCTGTGAATTTATTCAAGACTGCCATGCGTGCATGGATCTC
>NZ_VPAQ01000007.1:0-143996 GCF_013419135.1 Acinetobacter sp. YH12100
GTCCTCTAAAGAGCCGTTGAAGACTACGACGTTGATAGGTTGGATGTGGAAGCATAGTGATATGTGAAGCTGACCAATACTAATTGCTCGTGAGGCTTGACTATACAACACCCAAACAGTTGTTGTATTAAGCATCAATTGATTCGATATTCATCAAAACGACTTGATTCAGTATCTTGTTAGTAAGACAATATTCAACTCAGATATACCTGTTAATGTATTCTATTTGGTACGAAGTACGGCACATACTGCAAAGCAGTTAAATAAGACCCGAACAAGTCCATAAACAGTTGTGCTGGCGACAATAGCAAGAGTGAACCACCTGATCCCTTCCCGAACTCAGAAGTGAAACCTCTTTGCGCTGATGGTAGTGTGGGGTTACCCATGTGAGAGTAAGTCATCGCCAGCTCATTATTCGAAACACCCCCTGCATCAGCAGGGGGTGTTTTTTTGTGTGCGGGATTTTTAAGAACTTTTAATAAGCAATATTGAAACTACTAGAGCTTCTCAAACTTATTGAAGTGCTTAAATATATTTATATTTCAAAGCTGATCAAAACTTTCTTAGGAGGGTTGTTCTTATAGGAGTGATAGGAGATCTTGAATCTTGGGTTTGCTCTAAAATAATTGATAGGCCGATCTTATAAATCTTGGCAAATAAAAAAACCAGCAAAATGCTGGTTTTTGATTGCAGTTCATTTTAACCAAATACGCGCATTACGGCTGCGATTAATACCCAAAGAATTGCAATGGCGATGATGGGTTCAACAATCTTTGCCCATGTTGGGGTTTCTACAAGAACGACGTCTTCAACATCTTGATGCTGATGATTCTGGCTTACCATTTGATTAAACTCCTTCATTGATGCCTCCAATGATAGCTCTTCTTGTACAATTGGTTTAGAGCCTTTGAGTTCTGTTAGGTTGTTTGTTGTCCAAACCCAATCATCTGCTTGACCGGATAAATGTTCAATCTGGCCGGTGAGCAGTTCTTGAATGCTGTTAAGATTATGATTGCCGGTATCATGTAACTGTTTTAATTCAGTGAGCTGTAAATGGAAAATTTCCGAGGTGCTTTGTTCTAGTTGAGTTCGATCCAGAGCTGACTGGTTTTCCGAATGGGTGGCCAGATGACGCACGACTTCCAGTATATATAATTCATCAGGATGATTAATTTCGTTATAAATTTTTTGTGGATTGTTGCGCCACTCGGTAATCAGTTTGCCTAAAGTTAAGGCATTAATTTCAGTTATATATTTTCGTCTTTCTTCTTTCGTATGGTCTTTTAGAAGCTCAGGCTTTTGAGTTTCTATCTGTTCAACAAAATATTGTACTAAATCAAAAGCCATTCACTTGCTCCATTATTTTTTAATCTAATAACCTTAAAGTTGGTTTTTTCTTTGGCTGTTCAGGTTTTTCTTCAGTGCTTGATTTTAAAGCATCTTCATCGGTTTGTGTATGTTCATATTCACTTGGATCAAAGAATAAACCTTGGCCGTTTTCACGTGCGTAAATACCGAGTACGGCTGCCATAGGGACATAGATATCACGAGAGACACCACCAAAGCGAGCAGAGAAGCTAATTGCATCATTGCTCATATGTAGCGCATGTACTGCATGAGGCACAATATTCAGCACAATCTGCCCATCTTTAATAAACTGCTCAGGAACCATGGTATTTGGACGTGTCGCATCGACCAGCAAGTAGGGCGTCATATTGTTATCACAAACCCACTCATAGATTGCGCGTGCCATATAGGGACGAGTAGGGCTAAGGTTGAATTCTTGTTCGGACATGATGTTTCTCTACAGGTTCTTGATTTGTGCTGAATAACGGTTTTTTTCCTGCAATGTCATAGATTTTACAAAGGCAGGACGACTGAAAATTCGCTGGCAATATAAATAAAATGGACGGCATTGCTGCTGCGGTAATTCTATGCCCATCTGTTTCAGGCGGATAAAAATTGGCGCCAACATGCAATCCAGAATACTGAATTGTTCAGACATAAAATAGGGAAAATGCTGGAATAGTGGCATCAATGAGGTCAGGATATCTTGTAACTGCTTCTGTGCCTGGTTTTTGGCTTTTTTATCTAGGGTGTCTGGATGACGTAACATGATATCGGCCAGTTGTAGCCAGTCATTTTCAAAGCGCCAGATGTATTGACGTTGCTCCGCGCGCGGCATCGGCGCATCGGCATACAGTTTATTCTGACGATAGCGATCATCTACATATTCAGAAATAATTGAAGTATTGAATAATTTGAGTTCATTTTCGATCAGCATCGGCAACTGATTATAAGGATTGAGACTGGCCAGATCCTCGTCATCTGTATCTACCAGAATCAGGTTGTATTTAATTTGCTTCTCGGCAAGCACATAGCGAATCCAATGGGAACGGAAGTCATCGGCATGACTATATAAGGTAATTCCTTGAAGAGGCGCGCTTTCGACTGACATAAATCCTGATGAAGTTCTAATGAATAGACTAGGATACTAAAATTCAACCTAAAAAGCACCAAGCATCAAAGATCAATCGGCTTGAGCCAAGGTAGATTATAAGAAAAATATCTGGAGAAAAACAGCATGCTTATTAAACTGCTCATCATCCTGCTATTTATTGTTATTGGCGTAGCAAATTATTATCTGAGTAAATCATTTTGGTGCCATGACGGAGTCTGGGGTAAAGATATACATGAACAATAACCGCAGAAATATCCTTCAATATTGAAAATGAATACTTATAAAAAAAGCCTTGGAATAATCCAAGGCTTTTTTGTCCGGTTCGGTAAACGAATTAACGTTTAGAGAACTGAGGACGTTTACGAGCTTTACGTAAACCAAGTTTCTTACGTTCAACTTCACGAGCATCACGAGTAACGAAACCAGCTTGACGAAGAGCAGGTTTTAAAGTCTCGTCAGAAGCGATCAATGCACGAGTAATACCGTGACGGATTGCGCCTGCTTGACCACCGATACCACCACCAGCAACAGTGATGTAAAGGTCATATTTCTCAGTTGCTTCAAGCAGCTCAAGAGGTTGGTTAACCACCATACGAGCAGTTTCACGACCGAAATACTGTTCAAGAGTACGGTTGTTAATTACGAGTTTACCAGTACCAGCTGATAGGAAAACACGTGCAGTTGCGGTCTTACGGCGACCTGTACCATAATTAGTAGCCATGTGCTGTTATCCCTTAGATGTCCAAAACTTGTGGCTGTTGAGCAGCGTGTGGATGCTCAGTACCTGCATACACTTTCATTTTCTTGATCATTGCATAACCAAGAGGACCTTTAGGTAACATACCTTTAACAGCTTTTTCTAGAACTGCTTCTGGTTTGTGAGCGATTAACTTTTCAAAGTTAGTCTCACGGATACCACCAGGGAAACCAGTGTGGCGATAGTATTTCTTATCTTGTGACTTTTTACCAGTCACAGTGATTTCTTCAGCATTGATTACAACGATATAATCGCCAGTGTCAACGTGAGGAGTATAAGAAGTCTTGTGCTTACCGCGTAAACGACGAGCGATTTCAGTCGCAAGGCGACCTAAAGTTTTGCCAGAAGCATCAACAACGTACCAGTCGTGTTGAACCTCAGCTGGCTTAGCGCTGAGAGTTTTCATTAAACCACTACCTATTATAGTTGGTTTGGACTATGGAATCTGTCCAAACTAAAGGAGACGCGATTCTAAACGAATACGTGAAGAATCACAAATGAAAATTGAAATTTCAAGTGCTGTATTTTATCTAATCTCCTGAAATAAGGAAAGGCATAAACCTGAATATCTCGCAAAAACGATGACTATATTTGTAACCATCCTTTCAATCGTATCAAAATATTGATTTATAAGGACGCTTTGCAATGATCGCTGCAGCCTGGATATGATCGGGTTATAATATTTCTCAGCTTTGCCAAATTGAGAAGATGATGCTGCCTTTATATGTCACCAGCGGAGAACCTGCCGGAATTGGTCCTGATATTTGCCTGAGTCTGGCAGAACGTGTGGATGAACGTCCGATTATAGTATTGGCCGATCTGAATATGCTGAAAGCCCGTGCAGATCAATTGAAATTGTCTGTGGCGTTGATTGAATATACCGGACAGGACGCATCTTCAAAAAAAGGTCAGCTGTATGTTGAACATGTGCCACTCAATCGGCCTGTGGTATTAGGTGAATTGAACCCGAACAATGCCGCTTATGTATTAGAACAACTGCGACGATCTGCGGACTATGCCATGTCAGCTAAAAGTGTCGGCGTGGCAACTGCACCGGTGCAAAAGTCTGTGATGAATGAAGCTGGCATCCATTTCAGCGGTCATACCGAATATTATCAAGAATTTGCAGGCGTTGAGCGGGTGGTGATGATGCTGGCGACCAAGACTTTACGTGTGGCTTTAGCAACGACGCATCTTCCTTTACGTGCCGTTGCCGATGCGATTAGCAAAGAGCGTTTGCATCAAGTCATCGATATTCTGATTCACGATCTGAAATCCAAATTTAAGATTGAACATCCACATATTTTGGTCTGCGGTCTCAATCCGCATGCAGGCGAGGGTGGCTATTTGGGTATGGAAGAAATTGAAGTGATTAATCCGGTACTTGAAAGCTACCGTGCTCAAGGCATCAATATGAGTTTAAGCTTGCCCGCAGATACTTTATTTACCCCGGAAAACTTAAAAGATGCCGATGCGGTTCTGGCGATGTATCACGATCAGGGCTTACCTGTGTTAAAATCACAGGGCTTTGGTGAAGCCATTAATATTACCCTCGGCTTACCCTTTATTCGTACATCTGTAGATCATGGCACAGCACTCTCCCTCGCGGGTACGGGACTTGCGAAAAGTTCCAGCCTGCACGTTGCTGTCGATTTAGCCCTCGATCTGGCGCGCCACTGATTATTGTTCATCACTCACGTTGGAAATGTTTTTATGTATCAAATTAATGCCTTAAACCCAAAAGAAGAAGGGCATCAGGCTCGAAAACGATTTGGTCAAAACTTCTTACATGACCAACGTGTCATTGCCAAAATTGTACGCTCAGTCAATCCACGTCCAGGTCAGAACATTCTGGAAATTGGGCCGGGTCTGGCTGCATTGACCTCACCTTTGATTGGTGAATGTGATGCATTGACTGTGGTCGAACTTGACCGTGATTTGGCTGCGGGCCTGCCGGGTCGTGTACCACATCCAGAACGTTTAACCATTATTGAAGCCGATGCACTGCGCTTTGATTATTCAACATTATTTGAAGAAGGCCGTCCGCTGCGCGTGGTTGGTAACTTGCCCTATAATATTTCTACTCCCCTGCTTTTTCATCTTTTGGAATTTGGTGGCAAAGTGCAGGACATGCACTTCATGCTGCAAAAAGAAGTGGTTGATCGGATTACCGCATTACCAAATACTAAGGAATATGGCCGTTTGTCAGTCATGATCCAGTATTTCTGCAAACCGACTTTCCTGTTTGAAGTACCACCGGGATCTTTCAATCCGCCACCAAAAGTAACCTCGGCGGTATTTCGTTTAGAGCCTTATGCAGACAAGCCGATTGTGGCCAAAAATGAAAAAGCGCTGGCACGTCTGGTATCTCATGTCTTTACCCAGCGTCGTAAAACCTTGCGCAATAGCTTAAAAGGCATGCTGGTTGAAGATGGTTTTGAAAAAGCGGGTGTTGACCCGATGGCACGTCCAGAAACTCTGACCCTTGAACAGTTTGTTGCACTTTCAGATCAAATGGTGGCTTAAATAACGATGAACCGCACTGTTCGATATAATTATGTAATTGGCGATGTGCAAGGCTGTTTTGAGGCCTTGAAAGCTCTGCTCAAAGAAATCCGCTTCGATGCAGATCAGGACTTTATCTGGTTTGCTGGAGACTTGGTGGCACGAGGTGAAAACTCAATTGCTGCACTGCGGTTTATCAAGAAGCTGGCCGAACAGGGATCGGCTGCAACAGTCTTGGGTAATCATGATTTGACTTTATTGGCCTATGCCCGCGGCATCAAGCCGATTAAAGAAAAAGACAATGTTCGTGATGTGATTGATGCCATCGACAGCGATGACCTGATTGACTGGCTGCGTAAACAGCCGCTGTGTCTATTTCCAAATGAGCAGACTATTCTGACCCATGCAGGGATTCCGAATATCTGGAATGCAGAAAAAACTGCTCAATTGGCACAAGAAGTTGAAGCCATCATTTCTAATGATGACTTCGATGTGCTGGATGATTTTTTGAAAGAGATGTTTGGGAAAGAACCCGCACTGTGGTCAGACCAGCTAAAGGGCCATGAGCGTATTCGCTGTATCGTGAATTATTTGACCCGGATGCGTCTCACTGATGCAGAGGGGCGTCTGGAATACAGCTTTAAAGATGCGCTAGATGATCCAATGCCGGAAGGCTTTAAACCCTGGTTTGAATTTGAGTCATTAGCAGCGCAAAGCCATCAGATTCTGTTTGGTCACTGGGCTGCCTTAAATGGTAAAACTATTTCGGACCGAATTCAAAATGTCGATGGTGGCTGTGTCTGGGGCAATCAACTCATGGCATTCCGTCTGGAAGATCAGCAGATGTTCGCGGTTGATAATCCGGTGATCTAAGTAAATCCAATAAAAAAAGCCACGTGATCACGTGGCTTTTTTAAACTATCTATTAGTCTGCACGTATCCAGGTCTGGTTACGACCAAGTACTGAAACACCTACACTGGCGCGCAGGGTTAAACGTTTGCCAGTGTTGTTTAAACGCATTTTTGCGTCATAAATTTTACCTGCCAAGGGATCAATCACTTTACCTTTTTCATAGTTATTGGTGCCTTTAACATGTTTTAAGCCCTTGATAATTGTCATACCTAAAATGGGCTGATTGGTATAGGGAGCAGGGCAGGCATTACATTTTTCACGTGGTGTATAGCCCGGACGAGGGGTAACTTTCACAATTTTAGCAGAGTAAGTGTCGTTAGGCTCTTGGCTAATTACGATAATCGCTTTGGCAGCTCCCGTTTTATCATCAATTTGTTGCCAAGTTCCAGTAATATCTTCCGCCCAAAGGGTCATGCTAAACCCTGTGGTCAATGCGGCAAGTAATATTTTTTTTAACATAGAGAGTCATTCCAGAGAGTTTTTTGTCATCGCGCCCTCATGTTAGGAATTATGATTAAATAGTCAATAATTATCTGAATACTATAGAGTTAATGTACTAAAAAAAGCTGCCAAGTTGGCAGCTTTTATTAATATTGAGAATTGGATACTAATCCTGACGAATCCAGGTCTGGCTGCGGCCTAAAGCAGAAACGCCGACATAACCACGCAAGGTTAAACGTTTACCATTGGCATTTAGACGTACTCTGGCATCGTAAATTTTACCTGCCAGCGGGTCGATCACACGGCCTTTTTCATAGTTATTGGTGCCTTCCGCATGTTTTAAGCCAGTCAGTACATCCATGCCCAGAATAGGTTGATTGGTATAAGGCGCGGGACATTTATTACAGGTTTTTTGTGGAGTATAGCCCGGACGTGGCGTAACTTTGATAATTTTTCCGGCAAACGTACCGTTATCATTTTGGCGAATTTCAATCACTGCTTTTGGTGAACCGGTTTTGTCATCAATTTGTTGCCAGGTGCCTGTTAAGTCCTGTGCATACGCAGTGCCAGTCATCATGGCAGCGATGAATATTAATCCTAATTTAGATTGTTTCATTATATTTATCCCTTTTTTTATAGATGAAATAAAATATCTCCAACACAAATGTGCTGCTTTATTAATCCTGGCGAATCCAGGTTTGTGTACGGCCGATGGCAGATATCCCAATGTATCCACGTAGAGTCAGTCGTTTCCCATTGGCAGAAATCCGCCCTTTTAAATCATAAATTTTGCCAGTTAAAGGGTCGAGTATTTGACCATGTCCATAGTTATTCTTGCTGGTTGGTTTCAGCCCTTTAATGATCTCTAGTCCTAAAATCGGTTTGTCTGTATATGGGGGTGGGCACTTTATACATTTTTCCCGTGGCGTATAGCCTGGTCGCGGTGTAACTTTGTGAATGTTCCCAGTATAAGAACCATCTGCCTGAGTTTTCATTTCAATCAGTGCTTTAGGTGAGCCGGTTTTATCGTCAATCTGTTGCCAGAAACCCGATAACTCCTGCGCAAATGCCATGGAGCAGGTGACTATAGAGGCTGTAAATACACCTAAAATTGCAATTTTCTGCATACGATATCCTTATGACAACGCATCAAATTCCATTTGATACATATTATGTAAATTCTACTTATTATACTTTCATAATCCATGAGAAAAGCATATGTTCAATATTCATACAACTTAATGTATGAAAATGCAAGCTTCTCTCTGCTAAATTTTAAACTCATCACATTTTATTCAATAGAGTATGAATTAATCCTGTTTAATCCAGGTCTGGCTGCGACCCAGGGCCGAAACGCCTACATAGCCGCGTAAAGTCAGACGTTTACCATTACTGCTTAATTTTGCCTTGGTGCTATACACATTCCCGGATAATGGATCGAGTAGTTTGCCTTGAGCAAAGTTATTATTGCCGGTGTGCTTCAGGCCTGTCAGTACATCCAGTCCAAGAATCGGTTTATTGGTATAAGGTGCAGGACAAGAGACACAATTTTCTTTTGGGGTATAGCCCGGGCGCGGCGTGATTTTGGTAATTTTGGCCGTATAAGTGCCTGTAGCTGTTTCGCGAATTTCCAGGAATGCTTTAGGTGAACCGGTTTTATCATCGATATTGCGCCATGTCCCTGACAGATCCGAAGCTAAGGCCAGATGGCTGAAAGAGGTTAAAAGTAAAGCCGAGAATAATTGAACCTTTTTCATATTTCTGTTCCTTGAATAAAATTGTTTTATGTTTGTATATTAGGAACGATTAAAGCACAAAACAAACAATTAAAATGATTCACTAGTCACATTTTTTGCAAATAAAGTATAAAAGTAGGCAGCCAGATGGCAGTAAACACCGCATTGACTGCCATACCGAAAGCGGCATAACGTCCCGCAACACTGCCACGCTGCCAGGCCTGAGCTGTACCAATCGCATGTGCTGCCAATCCTAAGGCCAGTCCGGAAGCACGTTCATCATTGATATGCCGCAGGATAAACGGTGAAAATGCTGCGCCAATCACTCCGGAAAGAATCACAATCAGAATCACCATACTGATTGGAGCATCCAGCAAGGTGGCGATATTAATCGCAATGGGTGTCGTCACCGCCCGAGTCGCGAAAGCCATAATATCTGCGGAAGACATATGCAGCAGATATGCCAGTCCCATCGGCAGGGCGACAGCACTGATACTGGCAAAAACCAAGATACCGATAATCGCTTTTAGTGGTAAGTCATCATAGCGCATTGCAGCCAGTGGAATGGCCAGGGCGACGGTCACATAGCCAAGTAAATGATTGAAGAGCGGATTCACTTGATCCATGTAATTTTGATAAGGAATCCCGAGCACAAATAAAATTGCAAGCACAAAGAACATGCTAAATACGATGACAGGAATTTGCGGGATGATCCGGTTACAGGGTTTGGCAATCAGATAGGCCATCAGCGTGACCGCAAAGCCATATAAAATAGATAACATGCGGTACTCCTATAACCAGCGCTTGGCCATTTTGGCGTAAATCCATAAAGGAATCAGGGTGCTGAAAAACATGATGAACAAAAATGCCGGAATTTTCTGGCCCATATGGACCAGCATCATTAGTGCACCTGCACTGACAGGCAGGAAAGCAAAGGCGCTTTCCTTCATCAGCTTGTTATTGGTGTCTACGAGACGAGCGGGAAGTTTACCGAAATAGCGCCAGGTAAAAAGGGCAATCAATAAGCTGAGCAATCCTACCAGATTGCCCAATTCAGGATGATCCAGTTGGGTCATGAGCCAGACGGATGCTTCCCGAAAGACAATAATAAGTAACAGGGTGCCGATCCATGCTGGCCAGTCTATTCGTTTTATCCAGTTCATTCGTATGATCAATTATTAAGTTTACTTATCAAGTTTTACTCGATCTTTGACCGGATTTCAAACGCTTCCAGTGGACGTTGAAACTGCTGCGCCTGTTTTCCCAAAATTTCATCTAAAGGTAAATGCGCCTGTTTAATCAGCTGCTCCAGTTTTTGTGCTGCAATCCGAATATGTAAATGCAGCTGACCTTCATCATCATAATGTTCTGACTGGATTACATTTAAACCATAAAGCTGGTTGCGCAGCTTGCCGTAGGCGGGTTTCAGAATCAGGTCAAAGGATTGCAATTGTCCCATCAGGGCTTCATGTACCGCTTTACGCAGCAGGTCGATCCCTTCGCCACTATGTGCTGAAACATAGACACGTTCTGGCTCACCCGGGCGTCGATAAATAATTTTGGCCTCATCGCCGCTACAGTCAATTTTATTGTAAACCTGCAGGATCGGAACATCGGCACCAATTTCTTTCAGGACTTTTTCAACCGCTTCAATCTGCTCCAGCATTTCTGGACTACTTGAATCGATGACATGCAGCAACAGGGTAGCTTCTACGGTTTCTTCCAGGGTCGCCTTAAAGGATTCAACCAGCGAGTGGGAAAGATTGCGAACAAAACCCACCGTATCTGCCAATACCAGATTGCCGATGCCATCCCATTCCAGACGTCTTAAAGTCGGGTCCAAGGTGGCAAAAAGCTGATCGGCTGCATAGACATCACTCTTGGCCAGCAGGTTAAACAGGGTCGATTTGCCGGCATTGGTATAACCGACCAAAGACACAGTGGGGACAGCTGCTTTTTGACGGGCAATACGACCTTGCATTCGGGTCTGGCGGACTTTATCAATTTTGGCTTTCAGTTGTCCCATGCGAATACGCAGTAAACGACGGTCAGTTTCAAGCAGGGTTTCACCCGGGCCACGCAAGCCAATGCCGCCTTTTTGGCTGTCGAGATTGCCACGGCTGCGAATTAAGCGGGATGATAAATGTTGCAGTTGTGCCAGTTCGACTTGCAGCTTGCCTTCATAGGTACGGGCACGCTGGGCGAAAATATCTAAAATCAGTTCGGTACGATCGACCACACGGCACTTGATGACCTGTTCCAGATTGCGGGCCTGGGCCGGTGTCAGGGCATGATCAACAATGACCAGATTGGCGTCCAGTTCTTCTACGCATTCGGCGATTTCTTCTGCTTTGCCTGACCCGATAAAAAATTTGGCATCCGGTTTGACGCGTTGAGCATGAATATGTTCCAGAATTTCGGCATCTGCAGATTGCGCCAGCAGATTAAACTCTTCAGCATCAAGGTCATCCAGCATTTGTACGCTGACACTCACCAGAATGACGCGTTCTTTCCCCCGATGTTGTTCTAAATATTCCACTCAGGCCAATCTCCACTTGAAAGCTTTAGTGTAGTTGAAAAAGAGCGAGGCAGATACTGAATTAGCGCGGCTTTGGTTTAAAGTGCGGTGACAAACAGTTGTGCAAGTGTTACCAGTACAGCGGCATAGATACAGGTACCACCCAAAATATATTTGAGCACTTGTAAAGGCTGAAGCTTTTCATTCGCAGGCTGGGTTTGATCTGGCATGGCAGCGATCCTTTTTAATCTAATATTCCGATGTTTTTATTTTAAATGATTTATTAATCCAATTAAAATTGAAGATATAGATCTTATTGGTCGGTTTTTATTATCAATGCATGTTGCGAATGAACAGTATAGAATGAGTTTAATTCGTGGATATTCCCTGTATCTAGCTTAGGATTTAGTGACGTTTTTATGAACCCAACTGTACAAGATCAAACATCTCACCGACATGGCTTGGCAAAATTCTGGCTTTATATGCGAAAAGTAACAGCTTCACTGGCTGTTATCAGTGAAGGGTTCTATTTGGTTTTCCGTCACGGTTTATACAAAAATCCGAACAATCCAACCAATACCCGTTATGTGCAACATTTTTGTCGACAGTTGTGCAAAGTATTCAATATAGAAGTCCAGGTGCACGGTGAAATTCCGCGCGAACCCGCTTTATGGGTGAGTAACCATGTGTCCTGGCTCGATATTGCAGTTTTAGGTTCAGGGGCACGCGTATTTTTTCTGGCCAAAGCAGAAATTGAAAACTGGCCAATTCTGGGTAAATTGGCCAAAGGTGGCGGCACTTTATTTATCAAACGTGGTTCTGGTGATTCGGTGCGTATCCGCGAACAGATTACCGGATTTTTAAAACAGAATATTCCCGTATTATTTTTTCCTGAAGCCACCACTTCAGATGGGCGAGCCATTAAAAAAGTACACGGCCGGATTTTGGGCGCTGCGATTGAGGCACAGCGTCCTGTGCAAATTTGCCTGATTTGTTATGTGAATCAGCAGGGTGAACTCGATGTGGTTGCGCCGTTTATCAATGACATCAGTTTTGCAGCACATGTCAAAAAAGTACTGGAAATGCCACAAGTGATTGCACATTTAGTGGCTTTACCTGCAATCGCGACTGAGGGGCACACTGTTGAAAGCCTGACCCGTGTGGTACAGCAAACCATGCAGGCTGGCTTGGTGGAGTTGCAATCGCGTGTACTAGAAAAGACTTAATAAAAAACAACTGGATGAGAAATTTAGGCATTTGATATCTATTCTTGGGAATAGACGTGTATAGCCTCATCTTTGCTTTAAACATTTAAATGGCTTTGTGTTGGCAAAACTCTACTTTTGACAGACCCAAAGTAGGCAAAAGTCTTTATTATCCATACACGACGTCCTGTCGTGATAGATAATATGTGACATCCTTGCCACACTCATATCTCTGAAACTTGGGCAAATCCATGAGAAGAAGGCAGCGTTAAAGAAGAGGCTATTTTAAATAGTTCAACTCAAGCTGTTTGTCACTTACATAAACCCTTCGATCGGCAACCAGGACACCAGTTTGAGCCCAGCTTTTTGGTACCATCTTATTCCGGGTTCTTTGGTGAAGGTTTTAACCTCTCCATTGGCTTTCTTGATTTTCCAGTTAATATTCTGGTTGGCATCCAGCACCAGTTTATAGGCATATTTACTTAAGTTCTGATCCATGGTTTGGTGCACTGCCTGTGCTAAAGAGGGACTATTCAGTAAGACACCAATTTCAGTGTTGAGATAGGCAGAACGTGGATCAAAGTTAAAAGAACCAATAAACACCTGTTTTTGATCGATTGCCATCAGCTTGGCATGCAGGCTGGAGCGGCTCAGACCTTTCAGGCTGACTTTGGCTTTTTTGGAAATTTCCGCTGTATTGGCATTGAGATGATCGGCATCTGGCGCTGCAAGGAACTCATATAGCTGCACATCATTTTCCAATAAATCCTGACGATATTTGGCATAAAAGGCATGTACAACGGCAACATCATTGGCTTTAAACGAATTGGTCAAGACACGGACCTCGATATTTTCATCCGCCAGTTTCTTTAAACGATCTGCGCCAATTTTTTCCGGAACAAAATAGGCAGAGACAATATCAACACTTTGTTCAGGTTTTTCCAGATGTTGTAATAACTGGAAGTTGAGATGTTCTTCGGCTTTGGCCTTGGCCTTGATTTTGCTTGGAGGATCTTTGACCACTTCGGCTTCGACCCAATCCAGTTGAATGTTTTGTTCCAGCCATTGGTCAAATGCTCTGGAACGATTGGCCAGATCCAGATAATTCTGTGTGGCCTGATCCTGACTGTGCTTTTCCAGTTGTTGCTTCAGGCTTGGAAAGCGTAAGCCATGATGGCGCGGATTGACAATCTGTTGCACCGGATAGGCATAATCATCATTCCAGTATTCATCGAAGGAATGAATGATTTCATCCGATGCTGCACCGACCAGCATCACATCGACATCGGAAAACTGATAAATTTCACTGACATTATAATACTGGTTACTCATATTGCGTCCACCAATCAGGGCAATCTGGTTGTCGGCAATAAAACTTTTATTATGCATGCGGCGATTAATACGCTTTAAATCCAGCACCATGTCCATGGCACGATATTTTCGAAAACGGTAGGGATTATACAGTTTGACATCGATATTCTGATGCTGGTTTAAGGCCAGATAAATGCCTTCCATTTTCTTGGCATTATTGTCATCCATTAACAGACGCACTTTTACGCCACGATCTGCCGCCTGAATAATCGCATGCAGGGCAAGGGTGCCAATCCGGTCGTTGTCCCAAATATAATACTGTAGATCCAGACTACGCTCGGCCTTCTTAATCAGCTGGATACGCGCACCCAGTGCTTCGAGTGGGTCATAGAGCACACGATAACCGGTCAGGCCGATGTTCTGTTCACGTAAAGGTTCAACAATTTGCGCCAAACTGGTTTGTGAGGTATCTGTTTCAAATGCCATCTGGCTAGGCTGCTCAGTTTGCTTGGGCAAAGTACTGCATGCAGGAAGACCCAAGATCATGCTACAGCTCAGTAAAATTCCAGCTTTATAGCGGTAAATTGATGAAAAGCAGGAAAATTTTGAATGAGCTTGAACGTGGGGAGCAGTGGCCATATAAGTCGAAGAATGAAAAATTAGAATTGAGTATAATTGCCAGCTATGAAAAGATAAATATAAAGCCAGTAATCAGCTTCTCGACTCGACAAGGCAAATCTATGTGGGATACCAGTTCCGTACTTTTTTATTTTTATTTAGGCATGGCCATTCTGGCCATCTGGGCTGTGTACCAGGCATGGTCGAGTCAATCTCGTACCGAGACCATTCATCCATTTAAAGCATTTTGTCATTTGTTGGCTTTTTACCTGTCCTATTTACTGGTTCCACTGGTGTTCTTCAGTATTTATGCCGGATGGAGCGGTTATTATTCCTTGCATGAAGCTGTTTTTGTATTTTTGATCAGCGCCGTCTTGAGTTATGCACGCTTTATCGAGCCGCATTTAATTCAAGTGAAAACGACACAATATCAGATCAATGCGGATAAACGCTTAAAGCAACCCGTCCGGATTGCCCTGATTGCAGATTTACATATCGGTCTGTTTTCTGGTCATGAACGGCAGTTGCGACAAATTGTGCATAAGTTAAATCATGTTCAACCCGATTTGGTGGTGGTGGCCGGAGACTGGACTTATGAGCCGGAAAATAAACTGGCACAAGAACTGGCAGTTTTAAAAGAAATTCATGCCCCAGTCTATTCCGTCAATGGCAATCATGACGAGCAATATCCGGGACCACCGATTCAGGAACTGTTGCATTATGCACTGCAAGTCAATCAGGTCATGGATATTGAAGGGAAAATTGTCGAATTTGATGAATTTCGGCTCTTGGGTGTGGGCGATCTCTGGGCGGGTAAAGCCGATATGCGCAGTCTGCCAGATTTACCTCAGGACAAGCCTTGGGTCATTTTGTCGCATAATCCCGATACGGTGGATATGATTCCCAAATTGCCGACACGTCCTCTCATGCTGGCTGGACATACCCACGGCGGACAGGTGGAATTGCCTTGGCTGACCGATTATGTCATGAAAAAAGTGTCAATTTTGGGGCATAAGAAGGGCATGTACCGTCATGAACATGCAGATGTGTTTGTCACGGTCGGCACCGGTTTGGTCGGCGTACCTTTTCGTTTTCGAGTGCCGCCCACTATCGATATTATTGAACTGATCTAAATGGAGATATTGTCCTGTTCAGCTTTAACTAATGATCCAGATCAGGATCAATAACAGCACTGCAATGGCTGCCAGAATCCAGATTTTATTTTCAATTTTTCGGGTTGGGACTTCTTCGCGTAATTGTCGTGCGGTAATTTCAGCTTCTGTGGGGGTATTCAGGCTCGGATGGGTCGGAATTTCAAGGGGAGGCGTTACCAGGTCAATCTCACCCGCATCATCACTAAAGCGCGGTCCTGTGCTTTCAGTTTTCATGACCACATCGTGCTCACGGACAATCTCTTCAATCACTTGCAGCGCCTGGATTTCATTCAAAGTCGTATGCTCGGTGATATAGCGAACGGCCTCTATTTTTTTATCATCTTCCAGCAAAATGATAATATTGACCAACTGTTTCTGGGTTAGGGATTCAATAAGCTCCTGCATTGCCTTGTCTCATTGTCTGGTTGAGTCCATTTGATTGTTGAGCAAATTTAACGAGATAAGTAGCAGAGTTTTGTTGTGAAATCATAAAAAAGCCAGCATCGAATGCTGGCTTTTAAATCAAACTAAGACTTTAAATTTGATTATTTACATCATCATTCTTGGTTTCACGAATCAACAGAAATGCAATCAGTGACAGGATTGATGCTGCGGTCAGGTAATAACCGACTGCAGACAGACCATAAGTCGTTGCCAGTTTGGTGGCAATCAGCGGAGCAAAGGATGCACCAAAGATGCCTGCCAGGTTAAAGGTCAATGCAGAACCGGTATAACGTACTGAAGTCGGGAAGATTTCAGACAATACAGTGCCGATTGGCCCATAGGTTAAACCCATGATCGCCAGACCAATACACAAGAACAGGAATACCACCAGCGTGCTGCCAGATTCCAGCATATCTGCAAAGAAAATCCCGAAGATGGCAGAGATAACACAGACTGCAATCGAGGTGGTTTTACGGCCAAACTTCTCGGCCAATACTGCAGAAAGTGGAATAAAGGCAGCAAAACATAGGGTTGCAACCAACTGCAATTGCAGGAATTCTTCACGAGAATAACCTAGCTGTTTAGTACCCCATTGCAATGCAAATACTGTGGTGAGGTAGAACACCACGAAGGTACAAATTGCAGCAATGGTGCCGAGTACCAGCATGCGAGAATGTTTTTTGAAGACTTGAACAAATGGAATGTTCACTTCTTTTTGTTTATCTAGCACCTTTTGGAATGCCGGGGTTTCATGCAGTTTTAAACGAATCCATAAACCGACAATCACCAGCAAGGCACTTGAGATAAATGGAATACGCCAGCCCCAAGCCATAAAGTCAGCCTCAGACATGAAAGCGCCCAACGTCAGGAAAGAACCTGTTGCCAGAATAAAGCCGATTGGAGCACCCAGTTGCGGGAACATGCCATACCAGGCACGTTTACCTTCAGGTGCATTCTCGGTGGCAAGAAGTACGGCACCTGACCATTCACCACCCAGCCCCAAGCCCTGACCTAAACGACAGAGTGCAAGCAAGAGTGGTGCAGCAATCCCGATTTGCGCATAAGTGGGCAAGAGGCCAATCGCAACGGTGGAAATACCCATGGTCAGCAAGGCAGCGACCAATGTGGCTTTTCGCCCGATCCGGTCACCCAAATGACCAAAGAGTGCCGCACCAATCGGGCGGGCAATAAAGGCAATGGCGAAAGTGGCAAGCGACTGAATGGTGGCAGTCATCGGATCTGTACTTGCAGGGAAGAACAGATATGGAAAAATAATGACAGCAGCAGTGGCATAGATATAAAAATCGAAGAACTCGATTGTAGTACCGACCAAGCTCGCGGTTAAAACGCGAAATTTTGAATTTTGTGCTGGCTGAGCAGCAGAATTAGACGACGCCATGGAGAACCTTACACTTACTAAAAATAAAAAAGCTTAGTTTTAAAAGCGTAATCTTTTTAAAAAAGGCGTAATTTTTTAAAAAAACAACTGCAATCTTCTCGCTTTAACTCGCTCAGGGTCACTGAAATGAAAAAGAAGATGATTAAATCACGTAAAGATAGATAGACAGAAAATGTGATCCTGCGCCTATCAATACAAATATGTGCCAGATAGCGTGGGTATATCTTACTCTTTTTAAAGCGTAAAACAATGCACCTACGGTATAAGCCAATCCGCCAATGATCAGAAAGGTCAAAGATTGAGCACTGAGATATTGTTGCATATCATCCATCACCAGCAGCGCCAGCCAGCCCATGACCAGATAAGCCACTAAAGAAATTTTCTGGAAACGATGAATGAAAACGAACTTGAACAGTGTACCAATGAGGGCGATCACCCAGAGTGCAATCAATAAATACTGGGCTTTGGCTGTTGGAATGGCAATTGACAGGAAAGGCGTATAGGTTCCGGCGATTAAATAATAAATTGCAGTATGATCAACTTTTTTATAAAAATAACGACGGTCTGCTGCGGTGGCCATGTGATAGAGCATGGACGCAGAGAACAGCAAGATCATGCTCAGCGCGTAGACCCAAAGTCCAATCCATTGTCCAGTACTGAGATAAGACCCTTTAATAATCAAAAGAATACCAGCAATTACCGATAATCCAGCACCCACAGCATGACTGATATAATTAATTCGTTCCTCAGTGTGATCATAATCTGGAACCAGCGGCGCATTCTGCATGATTGTCATTCTTCTTTAAAATATACATTTGTATAGTAATTCAATTTTGCTTTTAGGTTAAGAAGATTTAAACTTGAGGGGCAATTCATTTCAGGTTTTATCTATGTCAACGTTGGCAACTCTCTCAGACCAAGAACAGCAGTTTTTAGATGTATTTCAGCAAGCTGTTGAAAGTGATCAATTTGATCGTCTGATCTTAAGCCAGTATAAAGGTGAACTACAGGATTTAGAGAAAATGACCTTGCGAGTCATTTCATTAAATGGGCAAAAAGTAATGAGCTGTCTGTATCGCCATAAAACTCAGGATGTCACCAAAAACTATCCTTTAGCGGATGCACTGGCACAGGTGACAGTATTATTAGCATGTTGCAAGCAAGCCAATTTAATGACGCTAGATGAAGAGTTACAGCTGAAAAAAAACAAGAAAAAAGCCATGTTGACCCGTACTAAAAACAAAAACTCGACGCTTCAGGCCAAGTCCGCTGAACAGGGCCATGACCGGATTAAACAACGTTATGTTGATCAGGACAGCATCTTTTTACAGCATCTTTTTACAGCATCTCGGCATTAGCGATCATAATGCGCAGATCATTCCGAGCATGGCGCGTAAATGGAAACAGATTAATAAATTTGTCGAGATTTTTTCGGGTGCATTGGCGCAGCTCAAGCCACAAGTCGAAGGTCTGCGTGTGGTGGATTTTGGCTCCGGTAAAGGCTATCTGACCTGTGCTTTATATGACTATATGCAAAAACATGGTGAGACGCCGTGGGTTACAGGGGTGGAACTGAATCCGAAAATGGTCGAGTTCTGCCAAAAGGTCGCGCAACAATCTGGCTTTGATCAGCTCGACTTTTTTCAGGGCGATGTGCGTACTTATGAACCGAAACGTCTGGATGTAATGATTGCTTTGCATGCCTGTGATGTGGCAACGGATTTTGCGATTCACAGCGGTATTCGCCTGAATGCACAGATGATCATGTGTGCGCCATGTTGCCATAAGGAATTGCGCCCACAGTTACAGGCGCCAAAAGTGCTGAGTCCGATGCTGCAATTTGGTATTCATGCCGGTCAACAGGCAGAAATGCTGACCGATACCATTCGTGCGTTATTGCTGAAAGCCTATGGTTATGAAACCAAAGTTTTTGAGTTTGTGGCACTGGAACATACCAGTAAAAATAAAATGATTCTGGCGACGAAACGCAAAGATTACCAACAACCCGATCAGGAGGTCTTGAAACAGATTCAGGACTTGAAAGAAATGTACGCTATCCAAAAACATTCACTGGAATTGTTATTGAATAATCAGTGGGATCAGCAGGGGATTGGTTCTAAATGCTAAAGGATTCAGAGCTTAAAATTGTTTCGGGTGGTTGGGAGGATTTAGCGAAGCATGCCAAAACCATTCGCGAAGCCGTGTTTATTCAAGAACAGAATATCGCTGCTGAAGAAGAATGGGATGAGCAAGATGCCATTTCCATCCATTTTGTGGTCTATGAAAAGGGGCATGCGATAGCCACTGCAAGATTGCTGGCGAATAACAGTATAGGTCGCGTTGCAGTGTTAAAGTCACATCGTGGTTTGAAGATCGGGCAGCAATTGATGCAGGCCATTATCGATTATGCCAAAGCAGATCATCGAAAAGATTTAAAACTGTCTTCGCAAGTACATGCCATCGGTTTTTATCAGGCATTGGGTTTTAAGGTTCAGGGCGAAGACTATCTGGATTGCGGCATCCCGCATATTGATATGTATTTAAAGCTTTAATTTTTTAGTTATTGAGATACAAAAAAGCGAGGCATTGACCTCGCTTTTTTACGCCCTTACTGAATCAAGATCAGTGGCCATGCGCTGAGCTATGCTCGGCACTCTCCATGTTGGCATGTTCTTCAGTTGACATATTATGTTCATTCGCTGTTGTATCGGAATGAGCCGTATTGGCAGTCGCACGTGCCTCACGATCTGCTTGAGCCTTCGCAATTGCTTCAGGAGACATGGTCGGTGCATTTTTAAAAGCATGCTGCTGGGTCGTCTGTTTATTTTGCTGGCTTGGCATGTAATCCGGTTCATTCGTCACCGCAAGCCAAAAAATAAACATGAATAATCCACCTAAAATACAGAAGATAATAAGTGCTTTCCAACCCCAAGGGGATTTTTCAGGTGAACTGTGATCAGTCATAGGTCTTACCCACGTGGATATCAAACTTATGTAACTTTATAACATAAATTGATCAAAAAGCAGATCGAAATCTGTCATTAGACGAGTGTATCCAGTGATTCAGCCAGATCCGGAAAATAAAAAGAGCAACTCAGTTCCTCTTTTTATTTAGAGCTCAAAATTATTGAATCGGCTGGCCTTCTGCTGCCCGGTCTTTCAGGAGTTGCGGTGCTTTGAAGCGTTCACCATACTTGTTTTCGAGTACCTTGGCACGGGTCAGCGCCTTGGCCAGACCATACTGATTTAAGAATTGCACCGCGCCACCCGTCCAGGCTGCAAAGCCAATGCCAAAAATGGAACCGACATTGGCATCGACCACAGACTCCAGCACGCCTTCTTCCAGACAGCGCACGGTATCCAGTGCCTGCACAAACAGGAAACGATCCATCATTTCCTGTTCAGAAAGATCAACCTCTTTTTTCCAGTGGTTGAGACCCGTCCAGAGCTGCTTTTTACCATTTTCTGGATAATCATAAAAACCTGCACCGGCAGCCTTACCTTTACGGTTAAACTCATGAATCATACTGTGAATGACTTCATCTGCGGGTGATTTGGTGATGGTCTGACCTTGTGCTTCTAAGACTTTGTATCTTTCATTGGCCACATGTTCGGAGAGGGTCAAGGACACTTCATCCTGAATGGCCAATGGCCCGACTGGCATACCGGCTTTGAGTGCAGCCATTTCAATCCGCGCCGGATGCACGCCTTCTGCCAGCAGGCGCAAACCTTCTTGAACGAACGTACCAAAGACACGACTGGTAAAGAAGCCACGGCTGTCATTTACCACAATCGGTAATTTGCCAATCTGCTGGACAAAGTCAAAGGCTTTGGCCAGTGTTTCTGCTGAAGTATTTTGCCCCTTGATGATTTCGACCAGCTGCATTTTATCGACCGGACTAAAGAAATGCAGACCGATAAAGTTTTGATCATTTTTTGAAGCCTGGGCTAACTCTATAATAGGCAGGGTCGAAGTATTCGATGCCATCACGCCATGACTGGCAAGATACTGTTCTGCTTCTTGTGTGACTTGAGCTTTCAGTGCGGGATTTTCAAACACCGCTTCAATGATCAGGTCACAACCGGCCAGATCTTGATTGGATGCAGTCGCTTGAATCAGGCTTAAAACCTGATCTCGTTGATCAGCAGATAAACGTCCTTGAGCTACTTTTTTATCCAGCAGTTTCTGGCTATAAGCTTTACCTTTTTCAGCCGCTTCAATCGAAATGTCTTTTAAAATAACCTGAATGCCTTTGCTGGCAGTCACATAAGCAATGCCTGCACCCATCATGCCTGCGCCCAGAATGCCAACTTTAGTGGCTTTCCATTTCGCAACCTTTTGGGGACGGCTGGCACCGGATTTGATCGCATTCAATCCATGCCAAAAAGTAGCGATCATATTTTTAGAAATCTGACCGGTGGCCAGATAAGTAAAGTAACGCGATTCAATGGTCAGCGCCGTATCGACATCGACCTGAGCACCTTCTACCGCTGCCGACATGATTGCTTCAGGTGCAGGATAGCAACCTTTGGTTTTATCACGCAGCATCGCTGGGGCAATCGCCAGCATCTGTGCAACTGCTGGCGTTGAAGGGCTACCACCCGGAATTTTGTAGCCTTTTACATCAAAAGGCTGTTGTGACTTCGGATTGGCTTTGATCCAGACAATGGCTTTGTCTAAGAGTTCATCGGTATTGTCTGCCACATCGTGAATCAGCCCTAAAGATTGGGCTTTCTCTACACCCAACTGTTTGCCTTCCATCAACAAGGGAAAGGCATTTTGCAGGCCGAGCAGGCGCACGCTACGGACAATACCACCGCCACCGGGTAGTAAACCCAGTGTGACTTCAGGCAGGCCAAACTTGTTTTTAGGGTCATTCAAGGCAATACGATGATGGGCACACAGAGCAATCTCCCAGCCACCGCCCAGTGCTGTGCCATTTAGTGCAGCCACAACCGGAATGCCGCGGGTTTCGATATAACGCATCTGTGCTTTCATCTCTTCAATCATGTTGAAGAATTCAGTCGCATGTTCAGGTGTAGCTTGAATCAGTTCATCCAGATCGCCACCGGCAAAGAAGGTTTTTTTCGCAGACCGGAAAATGATGCCAGTAATATTTTCATCAGCTTTGAGTTTTTCTACGGTTTCAGCCAAAGCGCTACGAAAATCTGCATTCATGGTATTGGCAGACTGGTTTGGAGAATCAAAGGTCAGAATGACGATATTATCTTCAGTTTTTTGATATTGAATTGCGCTCATAAATTTTTATCCAGATCATAATGGGATGAATTTGGAATTAATATCCTGATTAGATTTTAGAAATTTTCCTTATTACGGAGCCTTTCCAAATTCATCTAAATTCTTGGTTTAAGCTTCAGTTCGACCTGCCTTACGAAATGTATTTCTCATTTAGCAAAAGTAGGCAAACCATTGTCATACGCAAAATCTATTAATTTTGTAAAACAATGATCTTGCGCTAAAACCAAAGCAGTGCTTTGGTTTTGCTCAGGTTGCATATGACTAAAACGTGAATCAAACACTTTAAATATTTGAGTTAAACCAATTCAATAATGGTGGCGATGCCCATACCGCCACCGACACACAGTGTGGCTAGTCCACGTTTTTTGCCTTGGCGTTCTAACTCATCCAGTAAGGTTCCCAGAATCATCGCGCCTGTTGCGCCCAATGGATGACCCATAGCGATTGCACCACCATTCACATTCACTTTCGCTGGATCAACATTGAGTTCGCTAATAAATCGCATCACCACCGCAGCAAAAGCTTCATTGACTTCAAACAGGTCAATATCATCAATCGTCAAGCCGGCTTTAGCCAAAGCTTTACGTGCTGCCGGGGCAGGGCCGGTCAGCATAATGGTAGGATCAGCCCCGACCAGCGCCGTGGCCAGTACTTTAGCACGTGGTTTTAAACCTTGTTCTTTGACCGCTTGTTCTGATGCGATGAGAACCACGGCTGCACCATCGACGATTCCGGAAGAATTCCCGGCATGATGCACATGATTCACCGTGCCAACTTCAGGATATTTTTGTAGGGCGAGGGCATCAAAGCCCATCTGTCCCATAGTCGCGAAACTAGGATTGAGTTTGCCTAAGCCTTCAGCAGTTGTGGTCGGTTTAATAAATTCATCTTGATCTAAAATCATCACACCGGCCTTGTCTTTGACCGGGATAACAGAAGCGTTGAAATAACCATTGGCTTGTGCGGCAGCGGCTTTCTTCTGGGATTGCTCGGCAAACTGGTCTACGTCGGTGCGGCTATAACCGTCAATCGTGGCAATCAAGTCCGCGCCAATACCTTGCGGAATAAAATCACAGGCCATATTGGTTTCAGGATCCAGTGCCCAAGGGCCGCCATCGGAACCCATCGGCACGCGGGACATGGATTCGACACCGCCTGCAACGACCAGATCTTCCCAGCCAGAACGGACTTTTTGTGCAGCCAGATTGACAGCTTCCAGACCGGAAGCACAGAAACGGTTGATTTGTACACCGGCGACATCATTGTCCCAACCCGCTGCGATCGCCGCGGTTTTGGCAATATCGGCGCCTTGATCACCAATCGGAGTGACACAACCCAGCACAATATCATCGACTTTTGATGTATCAAATTGATGACGTGCCTGAAGTTCGTTAAGTAAGCCAGTCAGTAATGAAATGGGTTTGACTTGATGTAAAGATCCATCTTTTTTACCTTTTCCGCGTGGCGTGCGAATGGCGTCGATAATATATGCCTCGCTCATAGCATGTCCCTTTTATTAATTTGCTGAAAATTATTCTAATGACTCGAGTGTAATACTTAAATTTTGAAGTGCAATGACGAGAACGGACCAGATCATTTGATGATTTTTGCCAATAAAAAAAGCCCAGGTCTGGAAACCTGGGCTGGAGAAGAGGATATCGAGAATTTTAATTAATGATAACCATGCAACTGGCGATATAGACCTGGGGTTACACCGGTCCATTTCTTGAAGGCGCGGTGGAAAGTACTGGTTTCACTGAAACCGACCTGCTGCGCGACATCTTCGAGGGTTAGATCTGGATTCAATAACAGATGAATCGCGGCATCACGGCGCAAGGCATCTTTCACACCTTGATAGCTTTTACCTTCGGCTGCCAGACGGCGGCGCAAGGTTTGAGGAGATAAATACAGCATTGACGCGACATCATTCAATGTCGGCATTTCTTCGCCAATCTGGCTCTTCAATACATCACGGATTCTTGAGGTCAGCGAGTTGGTATTTTTAAACTTCACTAGGAGCTGAGCAGGCGCAGCTTTTAAGAATTCCTCTAAGGTTTCTTCATTCTGACGGATCGGCAGGTCCAGATAGTCCGCAGCAAAAGTGATTTCGGTGCGTGGCATGTCGAACTGCATTACCGGCGCAAAGAACAGGGCATCATATTCGTCAGCATGGGCTGGACGTGGATAGCTAAAATGCACACGTTCCAGCGGTAAACGACGTTCAATCAGCCAAGATGCCAGACCATGCCAGATCATCAGCATACTTTCGGTAATAAAATGATCCGGATCCATTGCATTTGGAATGAGGGGCACCAGACGTGCTTCGTGTTTGTCACGTTCCAGGGTCACCGACCAGTCATCACCGAAGAGTTTATAGAACTGCGAGGAAAGTTCCAGTGCATCACCTAAGGTTTTGGCATGAATGATGAGCTGACACATGATGGCAAAAGTGCCTAACCGGCGTTGCTGTTTGTCAAAGCCGACATGCTCGTCCTGGGTCACCATCCATAACATTTTAATAAAGCGGGTATATTGTTCAGGTGAAATACGGGCTTTGGGTTGATGCAGCAGTTCTGCTTCAATTCCGACGTGAGACAATAAAGTATCGACATCCATGCCTAAGCGCTTGACGCCAGATAAGGCTGCATTGACGAAATGGATACTGATCGTATCACGACTCATGTTTAATCCTTCAGTCTCTTTAATGTTCACTAATATTTGACCTAAATGACGAAAAATAATAAAGCAATGGCAATTTACAAGAACACCTTTGCCATTTTCTTACATATTAGATTGCCGAAACTATCAAGGTAAATGGCTGAACATGACATTGTTTTTATGCATTTATGTTTCTATGATGCTGAAAAAGCAATATAAGTAGAGTAAATATTCCAATGTCATATACCTTAAAAGGATTGAAAATTCTAGACTTTTCTACATTATTACCAGGCCCATTCGCGACATTATATCTGGCTGATCTCGGCGCCGAGGTTGTGCATATTGAATCACCGACCCGCCCGGACCTGTTGCGATTAATGCCCCCCTTTGCCAATGGACAGGCCACTTCACAGAGTTATCTGAACCGAAACAAGCAATCGGTAGCACTGGATTTGAAAGATCCGACCAATATCGAACTGGTCAAATCCAAGGTTGCAGATTATGACATTGTGATTGAGCAATTCCGTCCCGGCGTGATGCAAAGGCTTGGGCTGGACTACTCAACCTTAAGCGAAATTAACCCCAAATTAATTTACTGTTCCATCACTGGCTATGGCCAAACCGGTACTTACAAAGCGAAAGCAGGACATGATATTAACTATCTGGCCTTGTCCGGTATTGCTGGACACAGTGGCCGGATCGAAAGTGGGCCACCTGCTTTAGGCATTCAGGTTGCCGATGTAGCCGGTGGTTCCATGCATGCCGTGATTGCAATTCTGGCAGCGGTGATCGAACGCCAGCGCAGTGGTAAAGGTCAATATATTGATATTTCCATGACCGATTGTGTGGTCACCATGAATAATCTGGCCGCATCTGCCAGTCTGGCCGGCAATCAGCATCAACGACCTGAGTCTGGCTATCTGAATGGCGGGACTTTCTATGACTATTATGCAACACAGGATGGACGTTATCTGTCGATTGGCAGTCTGGAACCTCAATTTATGCAGGGATTGGCACAGGCTTTAGAGCTGCCGATTATTCTAGAAAAAGGCAATTCTTTTGCTCCAGAAGATCGTGCTGCGGTGAAACAGGCAATTCAAAATAGAATAAAGTCAAAATCATTAGCGGAATGGCAAACACTATTCGCAGCGCTGGATGTCTGTGTTGAGCCGGTGCTAAAACTTGAAGAAGCTTTGCATTCTGATTTAGCGCAACAGCGAGAATGGCTAGTTCAGGTTCCATTAAAACCCGATAGTCAGCAGACCGAAGCACAACTGGCCTGTCCGATTAAATTTTCACGTTCAAAGATACGTTATGATTTTGTCGGTCAGTTTTTGGGTGAGAGTGAAAAATGGTAATATTTTTAATTATTTAAAAGACAAAAAAGGGTAAAAGATTGAAATATCACTATATGAAAATAACTGCTAATGATTGATGAATTAAAGCATTATTGCTTTAAAACTACACTAAATGCGCTAAACCGTGATATCAGTGAAACTTTGGCAGGCTTATCAATAAAACAGCTATGAAATATGTATAAAAAGCATTTTATTGATAGGTTTAATCTCGCTATCCTTGCGATCGATATAATAGAAACTACTAGCAGCTGTACGCCATGTATTTATATACTGATTTCGATCAGCAACTGATTAATGAACGTGTTGCACAGTTCCGTGACCAAACGGAACGTTATTTAGCCGGTAAACTCACCGAAGATGAGTATCGTCCGCTTCGTCTGCAAAATGGTCTGTATGTACAGCGTTATGCGCCGATGTTACGTATTGCAGTGCCTTATGGTTTGATGAACTCAAAGCAACTGCGTAAAGTGGCTGATTTGGCTAAAGAATATGACCGTGGTTACGCGCATATTTCGACCCGTCAAAACATCCAGTTTAACTGGCCGGCACTGGAAAACGTGCCAGATATGCTGGCTGAACTGGCGACCGTGCAAATGCATGCGATTCAGACTTCAGGCAACTGTATCCGTAATACCACGACGGATCAGTATGCCGGTGTAGTGGCTGGTGAAATTGCCGATCCACGTCCGACCTGTGAGTTGATCCGTCAATGGTCAACTTTCCATCCGGAATTTGCTTTCTTGCCACGTAAGTTCAAGATTGCAGTCTCTGCGCTTGAAGAAACCGACCGTGCAGCCACTGCATTTCACGATATCGGTGTATATATTGTGCGTAATGAAGCCGGCGAAATGGGCTATAAAATCAAAGTGGGTGGTGGTCTTGGCCGTACTCCAGTGATTGGCAGCTTTATCCGTGAGTTCCTGCCACGTGAAGACTTGATTGCTTATCTTGAAGCAGTGCTTCGTGTGTATAACTTGCATGGTCGTCGCGACAACAAATATAAAGCCCGTATCAAAATTTTGGTCAAAGCTTTAACGCCAGCGGTATTTGCTGAGAAAGTTGAAGCTGAATTTGCGCATACTGGTAAGACTTTGAAAATCGATGCAGACACCTTGGCAAAAATGGATGAAAACTTCACCCCATTTGATTATCAAGATTATGCAGATGAAGATTTTACTGAATTGTTTGCGCAATATCCAAAATTCAAACAGTGGTTCAATATCAATACCAATGCACATAAAGTGAAAGGTTATCGTATTGTGACGATTTCACTGAAACGTGCCGGCATTGCACCGGGTGATGTCAGCACCGAAGAAATGAACCTGATTGCAGACCTTGCCGATCAGTACACTTTCGGTGAATTACGTACCACGCATGAACAAAATATCTCGCTGGTCGATGTGCCGCAAAAAGATTTGTTTGCTGTATGGCAAACCCTTGAACAAAACAATCTGGCACGCGCGCATATCGGTTTCTTGACCGACATCATCTGCTGCCCGGGCGGTGATTTCTGTTCATTGGCCAATGCAAAATCGATTCCGATTTCTGAAGCGATTTCACGCCGTTTTGATGATCTGGATACCATTTACAACTTGGGTAAACTGGACTTGAACATCTCAGGTTGTATGAATGCCTGTGGTCATCATCATGTCGGTAATATCGGGATCTTGGGTGTTGATAAAAAAGGCGCTGAATTCTACCAGATCACGCTTGGCGGTAATGCAGACCATGATGCCTCAATTGGCGATATTCTTGGGCCGTCATTTGCAGCAGATGTGGTGCCGGATATTGTAGAAGAAATTCTAAATACCTATCTTGATCTACGTCAGGACGCTGAAGAGTTTATCGATACTTATCGCCGTGTTGGCATCCAACCATTCAAGGAGCGTGCATATGCTTAATACCGCACTCGCAGTGCTCTCTAAAGATGGCACAGTGACAGAAAATACTTACCAGCTCATCGGTGAAGAGGGTGTTTTACCACAAGGTGATGTGGTTCTGACGGTAGATCAGTTAGATCAGCTTCGCCATGTTTCAGGTAAAAAAGCATTGTACTTAACCGTTGATGCTTCACCTGAAAGCAATGAATTTCCGCTAGCTCAATTAGATGCAATCTTTATTGAATTCGCCGGTTTTAATGATGGCCGTGGCTATTCATTTGCAGCACTTTTACGCCGTCAAGGTTTCCAAGGCGAACTTCGTGCCACTGGTGATGTATTCAAAGATGTGTTGAACTACATGAAGCGTTCCGGTTTCGATACTTTCGTGATTAAAGAAGGTAAAGACATTCAGGAGGCGGCTGCCGGTTTAAGTGATTTTAAAAATCCGTACCAGGCATCGACCGCGGTGAATCAGGCAAATTATCAAACAGGTGCCTAACCTGAAAGTTAAAAAGCTTGTCTGTAAATAAGTCTGTTTTTCTTATAAACAAAAAGCCTGCAATGCAGGCTTTTTGTTTGCTTTGGACGATAGATATGATTGTTTCTATACTATCCTGAATACTTTAAATTGCTGCGAATTGCTGTAGCATAAGTATCTTTATGCTGAGAGTAACGCGAGCAGAGCGCTAATTTTCGAGTATGCAAAATCAATCAAGAGGGCGATTTTAATGGGATCGTCATCTGATTTATTTTTTTAATTTTTTCATGATGAAGTGACTTGTCTTTATGCAAAATTCTATCCGTATTGGTATTGCTGGTTATGGCAACTTGGGTCGTGGCGTTGAAACCGCCATTCAAAAGAATCCAGATTTACAACTTGTGGGTATTTTTACCCGTCGTGCGCCTGAAACGGTATCTCCTTGCTTCGCAGCAACCCAAGTGTTCCATATGGACTCACTGACAGATTTCCAAGATAAAATTGATGTGCTGATTTTATGTGGCGGTTCAAAAGACGACTTACCGCAACAAGGTCCGATCTTGGCCAGCCAGTTTAATATTGTCGATAGTTTTGACACCCACGCACGTATTCCTGAATATTATGCAGCGGTCGATGCACCTGCAACAGCCAGCAAGAAAACTGCGATGATCTCCATTGGTTGGGATCCAGGCATGTTCTCGATCAATCGCTTATTTGGTGAAGCCTTACTGCCAGACGGTGAAACCTATACTTTCTGGGGCAAAGGCTTAAGCCAGGGTCATTCAGATGCCATTCGTCGTGTAGAAGGTGTGAAAGCAGGGGTGCAATATACCATTCCTTCAACAGAAGCAATTGAGAAAGTACGTAGTGGTGTTCGTCCAGTATTAACGACCAAAGAAAAACATACCCGTGAGTGTTATGTGGTGCTTGCAGAGGATGCAGATGCAGAAGCAGTGAAGCAAGCGATTGTGACCATGCCGGATTATTTTGCCGACTATGACACGACTGTGAATTTCATTGATGAAGCAACTTTAGCACAAGATCACCAACGTATGCCGCATGGTGGTTTTGTGATTCGTAGTGGAAACACCAGTGATGCACATAAACAAGTGCTTGAGTTTTCATTAAAACTAGAAAGTAATCCAGAATTTACAGCCAGCGTTTTAGTTGCTTATGCACGTGCAACTTATCGTTTAAATCAAATGCAGCAGTATGGTGCAAAAACAGCATTTGATGTGGCACCGGGCTTGTTGTCAATGAAATCACCTGAGCAACTTCGTAAAGAAATTCTTTAAGTCTTATCATTTAAAGTACAGCTTTGAATATTTGACGATAAAAAGCCTCCAATCGGAGGCTTTTGATTTCTAAAATTCCCCCTCCTTTATTAAAGGATGAGGAACGATGTTCCGCAAGAGGGGAGGATTTATAAAATCCCTCTAAATCTCTTTTTTAAAAGGGAGGCTTTTAATTAAAGCAACTCAATCACCACAGCAGTCGCTTCACCGCCACCGATACAAAGTGCAGCAATACCACGTTTACCACCGGTACGTTTCAGCGCATGAATCAAAGTCAGGATAATACGTGAACCGGTTGAACCGACAGGATGACCGAGGGCACAGGCACCGCCATTAATATTGACTTTTTCAGGATCAAGCTTGAACTCATCCATTGGACACATGGTCACCATGGCAAAGGCTTCATTGATTTCCCAGAGGTCGACATCTTGAGCATTCCAACCTGCTTTATCGAGAACCTTTTGAATTGCACCCACTGGCGCTATGGTAAATTCAGAAGGATGCTGTGAATTTGAAGCATAGGCAACAATTTTGGCCAAAGGATTTAAACCTTTTGCTGCGGCATGATCCGCTGAGCTAATCACCAGAGCTGATGCACCATCAGAAATTGAGCTGGCATTGGCAGCGGTAATGGTGCCGTCTTTGGCAAAGGCTGGACGCAGGGTTGGAATTTTATCAATATTGGCATTGAAGGGTTGTTCATCTTTATCAACAACCACATCACCTTTACGTGTTTTTACCGTAACTGCTACGATTTCATCAGAAAAATAGCCTTCATTCACAGCAGTTTGTGCACGTTTCAATGAGCGAATGGCGAAATCATCCATCTGTTCGCGAGTATAGCCTTTGGTATTTGCCATATCTTGGGCAAATGAACCCATCAAACGACCTGTCTCAGCATCTTCAAGACCATCTAGGAACATATGATCTTTAATTTCGCCATGTCCCATGCGGAAGCCGCCGCGCGCTTTCGGCAATACATAAGGCGCGTTGGTCATTGATTCCATCCCCCCTGCAACCACAATATTTGCAGAACCGGCTTTAATCATATCGGCTGCTTGCATCACCGCTTTCATGCCAGAACCACAGAGTTTGTTAATGGTCACAGCACCCGTTGAATCCGGAAGGCCGGCTTGACGCATCGCTTGACGGGCAGGGCCTTGTTTCAAACCCGCAGGAAGGACACAACCCATAATGACTTCTTCAATATCTGCTGCTTGTAAGCCTGCGCGAGCAATCGCTTCTTTAATTGAAGCCGCACCCAGTTCAGGTGCAGTTACACTGGCAAGGCTACCCTGAAAGCCACCCATGGCTGTGCGTGCACCATTGACAATTACGATATCAGTCATTGTTATATCTCCGTATGAGTTTTAATCAATTTTTCAAACATAAGCAGTATATTGAAAAAAACTCAGGATTGAAGCGCTAATCGCAGTCAATCATAAACTGCATAGTTCTGTTAGCAAGAAGGGAGACTTTCTACCCGGATATGTCCCATTTTACTCAGTACAATACGCTGCTGGCTGGAAATTTGCGCCGAACAATAATAGAAACTGCCATTCGAACCAATCGGAAGGGCGGTACGTGCCTGATAAGTGACACTTGGTGAACTTAATGCGCCTCGCCAACTCAGGTTGCCATATTTAAGATTTAGAGCATCAATGTGTAAAATTTGTTCGCCCGCATCGACTTGCCGATTTTTATTTTTATCAATAAAGACCAGCATATTCTTATTCCATTGGTTAGATTGACAAGTCAGGGAATCCTGGCTTGGACAGATGACAATATTCTGATGAAAAACTGCTGCCTGGCTGCGTGCATAGCGGTTAATCGCAGATAATTTGATTGGGATATTTTTGGCTTCCTGTTTGGAACGATACTCATGAAAGTAAGGTAAAGCAATACTGGCTAAAATTGCAATCACTGCAATACAGATAATTAACTCAACAATAGTGAACGCTCTTGTTATTTTTTTATACATAGAGTTACCTGATTTATATATTATTTTTATAAGAAACATGTTATTAATTATGCGTTTTTTATGCTTTGTTGAGCGTGTGATTTGGTCGTTACTCAAATTTCAAGAAAGCGATTAAAAAATAATTGGCAATCACAATAGGTCATTCAGAATAAAAAATTGAGTAAAAAATTACTGAATTACAACGGAAATTGTAAGTAATTTTGTCAATAATTTACTTGATTAAATTAATCAAGCACTTGGAAAAATAATAAAGTGTTTGTATGATGCCATGTGAATAGCTTAAGAATAAAACTGGGGTAATAAAAAGCCTATCTCAGGATGGCCTATTACGGGCTTGAGCTTGAACAACAATTGTTATCTCTGGAGGATAAATCCATGAAAATGAGTCGTATTGCTTTAGCTATGCTTGTAGCTGCACCTTTTGCTGTTGCAAATGCAGGCGTAACTGTTACTCCGTTGATGTTAGGTTATACATTCCAAGACACTCAGCACAACAATGGCGGTAATGATGGTGAGTTATTAGTTTCTAATCAAGGTGAAATGCAAGACGATTTATTCGTTGGTGCTGCGATTGGTGTAGAACTTACTCCTTGGTTAGGTTTTGAAGCTGAATACAGCCAAGTTAAAGGTGATGTTGACGGTGCTGAGCAGCCTGGTGCAGAATATAAAGGCCAAAACATCGCAGGTAACTTCTACGCAACTTCTGATGTATTTACTGGCAACTATGACAGCAAAGTGAAGCCATACATGCTTCTAGGTGCTGGTCACTACAAATACGAATTTGAAGGTGTAAATCGCGAAGGTCGTGGTAATGAAGAAGAAGGTACGCTAGGTAACGCTGGTATCGGTGCATTCTGGCACATCAACGATGCATTGGCACTACGTACTGAAGCTCGTGGTACTTACCACTTTGACGAAAAATTCTGGAACTATACAGCACTTGCTGGTCTTAACGTAGTTCTAGGTGGCCGTCTGAAGCCAGCTGCTCCAGTAGTAGAAGTTGCTCCAGTTGAGCCTGTAACTCCGGTTGCTCCAGCTCCACAAGAGTTGACTGAAGACCTGAACATGGAACTTCGTGTGTTCTTTGATACCAGCAAATCAAACATCAAAGATCAATACAAACCTGAAATCGCGAAAGTTGCTGAGAAGCTAGTTGAATATCCAAACGCTACTGCTCGCATCGAAGGTCACACTGATAACACTGGTCCACGTGCACTAAACGAACGTTTGTCTCTGGCTCGTGCTAACTCTGTTAAATCTTCACTTGTGAATGAATACAACGTAGATGCATCTCGCTTGTCTACTCAAGGTTTCGCTTGGGATCAACCGATTGCTGACAACAACACTAAAGAAGGTCGTGCTATGAACCGTCGTGTATTCGCGACAATCACTGGTAGCCGTACTGTACTAGTTGAAGGTCAACAACAAGCTCAATAATTAATTATTGAATTGTTAAAAAAGCGGCTCCTATGAGCCGCTTTTTTTATATCTGAATTTTGACTACACTACCTAGGCACTGAAAATGTAGTTGAGTAAAAGCGTGAGTATAGAAATTCCGGAAGATTTACAAAATCTGGAAGCCAATAGTGGAATTTTCTCGATCTGGATGATTTTCCATCATTATGGAATTGACCTGCATATTCCGGACTTGGTTCAGCTCTGTCGTCACAATCCGGAAATGGGAACTTCAACTATTGCCCTTGCAGTGGCTTTGCAGACGCTGGGACTGGATGTTGCTTTTTTTAGCGAATATGATGCAGATAAACAGCCAGTCGAGCTTGATTTTTATCAACAAGTACAGACACTTAAAATACCTGTTGAAGAGCGTGTGATCTCTTATGCAGAAATCCAGCAGCAGGTGGAAGCAGGCCGTTTCGTGATTGTTTTCTACGATACCTTAGAAGGGGTCGGTAATCATTCATTGATCTATGCAATAGATGAACATGAGATCAGTTTCTTTGACAGTTTTGATGCGATGCCGGCAGATGTATTCGAGCAGCAGCGTCAGGCAGAGGGGATCTGTCAGCAAGTGATTGTGATCGATGACCGTAATTTTGTCATGCGGCATAACTAATCTAAGAAATTAAAAAATCAGCCCGTAGGCTGATTTTTTAATTTATGATGGTTTATTCCTGATCAAGTTTCATAGGTTGTACATCCATCTCTTGATAAGACACCAGTTTGGATTTTTTCTTCCATTTGTATCCGAACCAGATTGCCAAGAACAATGGAATACTGATATAGGTCGAGAGAACCCCCATCCATTGACCTGCCAGAACATCCTGATAGTTTTGACCAAGGACGACAATCGCACAGAGAATAAAAGCAAACCAAGGAGCAAAGGGGAAGAACTTGGCGCGATAAGCCAGATCTTCCAGTTTGTAGCCTTGAGCCAAGTAACCTTTGCGGAAGCGATAGTGTGAAATCGCAATCCCGAGCCAGACAATAAAGCCGCACATGCCCGACATATTGAGTAGCCAGTTAAAGACTTCCTGTTCACCGAAGAAGGTGGTCAGGAAACACAGTGCTGCGATTGCAGTGGTGGCATACAGGGCATTCATCGGTACACCACGTGGATCCAGACGGCCAAACAGTTTTGGCGCACTACCTTTACGTGCCATATCAAATAGCATGCGCGTAGAGGAATACATGCCTGAGTTACCCGCAGACAGAATGGCTGTCAAAATCACCGCATTCATAATGCTCGCAGCAAAGGCAAAGCCGGCCTTTTCATAGAGCAGGGTAAAAGGAGAAAGCGCAATATTGTCGGTCGCAGCCGCCTGTAATAAGCGTGGGTCATTGTAGGCAATCAATGTGCCGATAATGAAAATACACACGATATAAAACAACAGGATACGCCAGAAAATCTGCTTGATTGCCACCGGAATGGTTTTCTTTGGATCTTTCGATTCGCCCGCAGCCACCCCGACCATTTCGGTTCCCTGAAAGGAGAATCCTGCAATCATCGCCACGCCAATTAAGGCTTGGAAACCACCGACAAAAGGTGCGTCACCAATACTCCAGTTGGCAAATGCTTCTGCGCCTGGGGTCAGCATAATCTTCACGATCATCCAGATACCGATAATGATAAAGGCAATAATCGCGACAACTTTCACCAGAGAGAAGAAGAATTCAGATTCACCAAAGCCTTTAACTGTCAGGGCATTAATCCCAAAAATAATGGCCAGGAAAATTGCACTCCAATAAACACCAGGAATATCGGGAAACCAGAATTTCATGATGAACTGAACGGCAACCAGCTCAAAAGCTACGGTAATGGCCCAGTTGTACCAGTAGTTCCAGCCCAAAGCGAAACCAAAACCGCCCTCGACATATTTAGTGCCATAAGTGAAAAATGCACCCGAGGTAGGATTATGCGTAGCGAGTTCGCCCAAACTGGTCATCAAGAAATAAATCATGACACCAATCAGTGCATAAGCAAGTAGTGCTCCGCCTGGCCCGGCATTGGCAATGGTCGCACCCGAGGCCAGGAATAGACCTGTACCGATGGATCCGCCAATGGCGATCATATTCAGATGACGAGCACCCAGCTTACGCTGCAGCTGCATCGTATTTTGCGTTTCGCTCATCATGATTCCTTAACATTTTTTTGTGTGCTAGCGAACAGCACTTTAAAGCCTTGTTGATCCGCTTTCACTGTGCAGCGACCAAAGTTTTGTTCAATCAGGGTCGGGTAGTTTAAGAAACGGTTGGCCACGATCCAAAGCTCGCCACCTGATTTTAAATGACGACGCGAAGTTTTACACAAGGTTTCGCTGGCCGTGTAATCGGTCTCGATTCCCATATGAAAAGGCGGATTACTGACAATGGCATGCAAGAACAAGGGTGCATCAGCAATGCCAGTGACCGCTTTAATTTCGATCTGTTCAGGGCTAAGCTGGTTTTCATCAAAGGTCATTTGGGTGGAGGCCAGCGCAAAGGCATCAACATCCATGGCAAAAATCCGGTTTTTCGGATTCAACTTTGCCAGATACGCACTAATCACACCTGCGCCACAACCAAAGTCAGCGATTTTACCCGAGGTAACTTGTGACAAATAAGGTAATAAGGTGGCAGTCCCAATATCTAAACGGTTTTGACTAAACACGCCCGGCAGGGCACAAATATTCAGGTCACCATTCGGGGTCGAGACGCTATAACGCTGTGCCCAGTCTGCAAGTGATTTTTTCTCGACCGTGTGGTCTAGAACCAGTTGCCAAAGCTGGCAATGACGTGCGCTATCCAGTTTGAGGGTTTTACCATAAGGCTGCAACTGTTTGGCTGCACGCTCTATCCCGCCTTTCTTTTCACCGACCAGGAAAATACTGCTGCCCGGTTTAAGTTGTGCTGCCACATTATGCAGTAAATAATTGAGCAGTTCTTTAGACTTGGGTACAAAAATAACCGCCTGATCAAACTCAGCTTCAGGCATCTCTGCGCCAAAGTGGACATCTGCTTGTTGCGACTGGAAATAGTGAAAATCATTAAAATTCCATGTCCAGACAGCGGGATTGATAGAGGCATCGAATTCAGCGAGTAGATCATCTGTCGGTGCATTAATGAGTAAGATGCGACCCGACAAAAAATCATATTGTCTTAATAAAACTTCGCTTTTAGGATCCATAGGTATCTCTCCAATATAAAGAACACTGCCTAAGTCTGACCTAGACAGTGTTCTTTGGACATGAAATTACTTCTTTGTTTCAGGAAGTACAACATTCAGAATAAGGGCAGCAATACCGCCAGTGGCAACGCCTGAGCTAAAGATATTACGGAATAACTCAGGAAGATGCTCAAGAATTTGTGGAACTTGTGCAACACCTAAACCCAGTGCCAGTGAAATCGCAATAATCAGCAGGGCACGGCGGTCCAGATGTACGCCAGACAGAATATTAATGCCGGAAGCTGCTACTGCACCAAACATCACCATCACTGCACCACCCAGTACCGCTTGCGGAACCGCCTGGATAATCCCGGCAACCGCAGGCAGTAAACCCAGAATGATCAGTAAAGCAGCAATCCAGATGCCGACATAACGGCTCGCTACACCCGTCAACTGAATCACACCGTTATTTTGTGCAAATACCGAACTTGGGAAGGTGTTAAAAATACCGGCAAGGAATGAATTGGCGCCATTGACCAGTACACCGCCTTTAATGCGCTGCATCCATTTTGGACCATCGACCGGCTGGTTAGAAAGCTTTGAGGTCGCCGTGATATCGCCAATCGCTTCTAAAGAGGTCACCAGATAAATGAATGCCATCGGAATAAACAGGCTCCAGGAGAAGCTTAAACCGAAATGCATTGGAGTTGGAATCTGTACCAGTGGGGCATCTTTTAAACCGGAAAAATCCAGATGGCCCATAAAGCCGGCCAGAATATAACCACAAACCAGGGCAATCAAAATGGCAGAACTTTTTACCCAGGTAATCCGGATACGGTTCAGGATAATGATCAGCGCCAAGACTGTGCAGGACATGATCAGGTTGTCTGCATTGGCAAAAGTTTTATCGCTCATGGCCTGATAACCACCGCCCATACTGATTAGACCTTCTTTAATTAAGGTTAAACCAATCAGAAGGACGACAATTCCGGTCACCAAAGGGGTAATCAGTTTTTTTATCCAAGGCAGAATCTGGGACACGCCCATTTCAATAAATGCACCTGCAATCACCACACCAAAAATTGCCGCCATGACTGACTCAACTGGCGTACCGGCAGCAACCATGGCTGAACCAATACCAATAATTGGGCCGATAAAGTTAAAGCTGGTTCCCTGAACAATCAACAGACCGGCACCAAAAGGTCCGACTTTTTTAGACTGTAAAAAAGTCGCGATACCCGAGATCACCAGGGACATGGACAAAATCATGTTGGTGTCTTCTTTGGATACCCCAAGTGCCAGACAAATTAGCAGGCCAGGCGTCACGATCGGGACAATAATTGCCAATAAATGTTGGAATGCAGCTAAAAAAGCAATAAATGGTTTTGGACGATCATCCAGACCATATACCAGGTCGAGTTGATCTTTAGGAGGAGGAGATTGATTAAAATCAGACATGTGTCAATGCAAATTAAGGCAGGGTGGAGCTATTCTAATCGAGTTACACGCCTTTACAAAATCAAAAAAAGCCCATCTCCTTAAAAAAAGTTGAGGAGTGTGGTAACAGTGACTATAAAAGTTTTGTATTTTTCTGTATAATTTGCCCTCAAATTACATACGCATTGAATTTACATGTCAGATATTAAAACTCTCCGTAACATCGCCATTATTGCGCACGTCGATCATGGTAAAACCACTCTTGTAGACAAACTTTTGCAACAATCAGGTGCTCTCGGTGATCGCGCGGGTGAGATTGAGCGTGTCATGGATTCTGGCGCTATCGAAAGTGAACGTGGTATTACCATTCTTGCAAAAAACACTGCAATTAAATGGACGGATGCACGTACCAATACTGAATATCGCATTAACATCGTGGACACCCCGGGACACGCCGACTTCGGTGGTGAAGTTGAACGTGTAATGTCGATGGTTGACTGCGTACTTCTTCTTGTCGATTCACAAGAAGGCCCGATGCCACAAACACGTTTCGTAACGCAAAAAGCGTTCGCACGTGGTTTGAAGCCAATCGTAATTATTAACAAAGTTGATAAGCCAAGCGCACGTCCAGACTGGGTGATTGACCAGGTATTCGATTTGTTCGATAACTTGGGTGGTTCTGACGAACAGTTAGACTTCCCGGTCGTTTATGCATCTGGTCTTCGTGGTGTGGCGGGTCCTTCTCCAGAAGAACTTGCTGACGACATGACGCCATTGTTCCAAACAATTGTAGACATCGTTGAACCGCCAGCAGTTGACGTTGATGGTCCATTCCAAATGCAAGTGTCTTCACTTGACTATAACAGCTTCGTAGGCGTTATCGGTGTTGGTCGTATTCAACGTGGTTCAGTTAAATTGAACACGCAAGTGACTGTAATCGATAAAGAAGGCAAAACACGTAACGGTCGTATCTTAAAAATCATGGGTTATCATGGTTTAGACCGTGTGGACATCGAAGAAGCCAATGCAGGTGATATCGTTTGCGTAACGGGTATTGATGCATTGAACATTTCTGACACGATTTGTGATCCGAAAGCTGTTGAAGCGCTTCCACCGCTTTCTGTAGATGAACCTACAGTCACAATGACATTCCAGGTAAACAACTCACCGTTTGCTGGTAAAGAAGGTAAATTCGTAACTTCACGTAACATTCGTGAGCGTCTAGATCGCGAATTGATCCACAACGTCGCATTACGTGTTGAAGACACTGACAGTCCTGACCGTTTCAAAGTATCTGGCCGTGGTGAACTTCACCTTTCAGTTTTAATTGAGAACATGCGCCGTGAAGGCTTCGAGATGGGTGTATCTCGTCCGCAAGTCATCTTGAAAGAAATTGACGGTCAAATGCAAGAACCGTACGAAAACGTGACGTTTGACGTTGAAGAACAGCACCAAGGTTCTGTAATGGAGCAAATGGGCAGCCGTAAAGGCGAGATGACCAATATGGAAGTTGACGGTAAAGGCCGTATCCGTATTGAAGCAACTGTTCCTTCACGTGGCTTGATCGGTTTCCGTTCTGAATTCATGACGATGACTTCAGGTACGGGTATCATGACATCAAGCTTCTCGCATTATGGTCCAATGAAACAAGGCCAAGTTGCGAAACGTCAAAACGGTGTGTTGATCTCTATGGTTCAAGGTACTTGCCTGGGCTATGCATTGTTCACATTACAAGACCGTGGTCGTCTATTCGCTAAGCCTCAGTTAGAAGTTTACGAAGGTATGATTATTGGTATTAACTCACGTTCTGACGACATGACTGTGAACCCGACTAAGGCAAAACAGTTAACCAACGTACGTGCATCTGGTACTGATGAAGCATTAACACTTGTTCCTGCAGTTGAATACACGCTTGAACAAGCACTTGAATTCATTGAAGATGACGAACTAGTTGAAGTAACACCGAAGTCAATCCGTATCCGTAAGCGTTATTTGACTGAAAACGAACGTAAACGTAACCGTTCAGGTAAATAATCTGTAGATTATTGATCTAAGATTCCTAAAGCCGCAATCTTTTCAAAGATTGCGGTTTTTTTTGTATTAAAATTTTAACTAGAACCATAAAACTTATAAAAAACATCACCTTATGTGAAAATGAAATCACTTATAATTAATGTATAATTCATCACAAACTTTAAAATGAATTATTGGAGAAAAAATGAGTATTATTCAAGAATTTAAAGAGTTTGCTGTCAAAGGCAATGTGATGGACCTCGCGGTCGGTGTTATTATTGGTGGAGCATTTGGTAAAATTATTGATTCTTTTGTAAAAGATATCATCATGCCAATCGTTAGCTGGATTTTAGGTGGTGATGTTGACTATTCTAACTGGTTCCTGGTACTGGGTGATAATCCTAATAATGTCACTTCTTTGACAAATGCACAGGCTGAAGGTCTGAATGTATTTGCTTATGGTAACTTCCTAACGATTCTGATTAATTTCCTGTTGTTGGCATGGGTGGTATTCTTACTGGTGAAAATGATGAATAAACTTCGTCGTAAACAGGCAGAAGAAGCACCTGCACCTGAAGCCACCCCTGAAGATATCGAATTATTGCGTGAAATTCGTGATGAATTGAAAAAACGTCCTGAAGCATAAGCGTTCTGACACAAATAAAAAACGGCGCCTCTTGTGCCGTTTTTTTAATCCTCCTAAATCCCCCCTTTTGTTAAAGGGAGGTGGGGAGAGATTTATAAGATTAAAAATCCATCCGGAACTTAATTTCTACCAAATGAAAACCAAACTGGCTTTTGACCGGACCATGTAAGACCCGTTCAGCAGCCGTAAACACCAGCTTATCAATGACAGGCACCAGTTGGCCTTTTTTTACTTCGCCCAGTTCTCCGCCACGCTTGGCAGAATTACAGGTTGAATATTGTTTGGCGATTTTATTAAAGTCAGCGCCACTCAAAATCTTCTTTTTAAGCTGCTCGGCAGTTTCTTTATCTTTAACCAGAATATGACGCACAATGGCTGTTTTCATGACTTTTTCCCTCGTACAGTTGCCAGTTTTTTGACAGGGAGGTGCATCTTTTTCAAAGGCTGACATTCTGGACAGAACACAGAAGCACGTTGTCCCAGTTTAATATTTTCAAGTGTGGTCTCACAGTTCACGCACATTTCCCCGGCACGACCATAGGCCAGCAGCGTTTGCTGAAAATAGCCATTTTCCCCCATGGCGTTGGTGTAATCCCGTAATGTCGACCCGCCTAAATCAATGGCCTGTTTTAATATGCGCTTGATTTCCAGCACTAATTTTTCGATCTGTGCCAAGCTTAAAGTCGAGACGGGTTGTGCTGGATGAATGCCCATATTGAACAGACTTTCGGTTGCATAAATATTGCCGACACCTACCACCACATGGTTATCCATAATCGCAACTTTGGTGCCAACATTTTTATTTTTCAATTTTTCAAATAAATACTGAGAATTAAAATTTTCACTCAGGGGTTCTGGTCCCAGCGTATCAATCAGTTTGCTTTGTGACTGCGCATCTAGCCATAAAATACAGCCAAAACGACGCGGATCATGATAACGCAGTTCAATATCATCAAACTGAATAATCAGATGATCATGTTTGCGTAATTCTTCAGTTGTTTCACACAAACGAAAGCTGCCAGACATGCCTAAATGCCAGAGCATGGTGTCGTGCTCAAACTCAGCCAGAATATATTTGGAACGGCGCGACAGGTTGAGTAATTTCTGCCCGACCAGCTTTTGTATATTTTCGGGAATGGGCCAGCGCAAACTTGACTGACGGATTTCAACCCGTTTTACACGTTGTTCTAACAAGGGTAATAAACTGGTTTTGGTGGTTTCTACTTCTGGTAATTCAGGCATAACACATCAGAGGCGAGGGAGATGCAGCTAATATTGGGCGAATTTACGGAGATTACAAGTCTTAATGGGGATGCAACCATTAGAAAATGACTGGGGATTTCATGTTTACTGGAGGTGTAAGAGCTTAAAGAATAAGCTGTTTTTTTGCATGTTTAGACCAAAAATTAAAGAAATAAAAGGAATGCAAAAATAAATAAATCCTAAGTTTTTGAAAAACATATAAATAATTTAACTATTTTGAAATAAAATTATATTTTTTGTATTAAGGCATAACTAAAAGTTTAATCAATAATAAAAAAAATAATAAGAATTTATAGGAAAAGTTATGTAAATTCATGCACCTAATAGCAATTTTAAAAACCTTGCTTGTTTTTCTCTCCGAATGTTTAGGTTTTATATGAAATATTTAGGTCTCGCTTTATTGCCATTAATGGCTGCCATGACAACCGCGCAGGCAGAATCTGCATTTGATCCGCAAGGTCAATATTTACTAGGGGGTTGGAATGGTCAACGTACAGAACTGGCTCAGCAAGGGATTAAATTTGAAGCCAATCTGCTAACTGATACAGCCTATCTTGCGGATGGTGGCCGGAATGCAGGCGCAGATCCATTAACTTCTGCCCAGTTATGGTTGGGAACTCAACTGGACCTGGAAAAACTGGCAGGATGGAACGGTGTCACGGTACGTGCTGCAATGAGTGCGCGCCAAGGCCAAAGTACGTCTATCCGTGATTTGCAAGATCCATCAGCGCCACAGATGGCCAATGCACAAGGTACGTTTGGGCGTGGCAATCAGGATAGCCGTCTGAGTGAACTTTCGATTGAAAAGAATTATAAAGAGCAAGGACTGAGTATTAAGGCTGGCCGTTTGGGTCTGGGCATGGACTTTAATGTGATGGCCTGTGACTTTGCCAGTACAGCATTTTGTGCTGCGCAGATGGGTAAATGGCAAGGCAATATCTGGATGAACACGCCAGTATCACAATGGGGTGCGCGTATAAAGCAGCAGCTAAACCCTGAACTTGCAGTACAAGTCGGTATTTATGAGTTTAATCCGGACAATGGCAATGGTGCTAAAGAAGGTCAAGGCTGGAGTTTGGATACTAAGCATGCCGATGGCGTGACCATTCCAGCAGAAATTGTATGGACACCCAAATCACTCATCAATAACTTGCCAGGCAGCTACCGTGTCGGCGGGATGTACAATACTGCCGATAATCCCGAAAATCAGTTTGATATTGCTAAGGGTAAGGCCGATGGTGTGGGGATTGAGGGTAAAAACCGTACCTTTGCAGGCTGGTTAGCTGTAGAACAACAGTTAACGTCTAGAGGTCAGGGCCGTCAGGGCCTGCATTCATTTGCTAACTTTACCTGGCATGATCGCGATACTAACAAAGTGGATAATTCACAACAAATTGGTGTGAAATATATCGGTCTTGCGGACAGCCAGCCGAATGATATTTTAGGTCTGGCGGTCAATCGTGTACATATTAATGACCGGATCAAGAATCTGAATTTTGATGCGAGTGCAGAATACAATATTGAACTGAACTATAGCTATAACGCAACAAAGTGGCTGATGCTGCGTCCAAACCTGCAATATGTCATTAATCCAGGTTCAAGCAACAATGTGGATGATGCACTGGTACTCGGTTTGACTACACGAATCATCTTCTAAAGTTTGATCGTTCACGTTATAACTAAACAGGCTCTTAAGAGCTTGTTTTTATTTTTAGAGTGAAACTGGGCAATAAAAAGAGGAAATACAGCGTGGCATTACTATTTCAACCTATTCAATTTGGATCACTGCAACTTCAAAATAAAATCATAATTGCGCCTATGTGTCAGTACTCCGCAACAGAGCAGGGGGAAATTACCTATTGGCACGAGCAGCAATGGGCCAACTATGCCTTATCGGGTGCAGGTTTATGTATCGTCGAAGCGACTGCGGTACAGCCAGAAGGCCGGATCAGTTATGCCGATCTGGGTTTATGGAATGACGAACAGGCGAAGCAGATCAAGACTTTACTGGAAAAAGTCAAATCCATTTCCCCGATGCCTTTTGCGATTCAGCTCGCACATGCCGGACGTAAAGCTTCCACAGATAAACCATGGGCAGGTAAAGGTCAGTTTAAGCCGAATGAAGCACATGGCTGGCAAACTGTTTCTGCCAGTGATATTCCTTTTCAGGCAGATGAGCATCCACCTAAGGCCTTAAGCCAGTCGGAAATTGAGCAGGTCGTTGCTGACTTTGCAGAAAGTGCCAAACGTGCAGTTGAGGCCGGTTTTGACCTAATTGAGCTGCATGCAGCGCATGGTTATTTACTGCATCAGTTCATGTCACCACTTTCAAATAAACGTAATGATCAGTATGGCGGCTCACTGGAGAACCGGATTCGCCTGACGCTGGAAGTATTACAAGCCATGAAAGCGGCGGTTCCAGAAGATTATCCAATCGGAGTGCGTATTTCAGCGAGTGACTGGATGGAGCATGAGGATAGCTGGAATATTGATTCTTCGGTTGAACTCTCTAAAGCCCTCGAAGCGGTGGGCGCAGCTTATATTCATATTTCCAGTGCTGGTTTACATGTCAAACAGAACATTGATGTGAAACCGAACTATCAAGTACCTTTTGCAGATATCATCAAAAAAGCCGTCAATATTCCGGTAATTGCTGTAGGTTTAATTACCGAAGCAGAACAGGCAGAACATATTCTGCAAAAAGGGCAGGCCGATGCCATCGCTATTGCACGCGCGATTCTCTACGATCCACATTGGCCTTGGCATGCAGCTGCGGCACTTGAAGAAAAACTAAAGATTTCACCCCAATATCTTCGCAGTGCCCCGCATGGTCTAAACCATCTGTTTGAGCCTTTTTAACAATCTTTTCTAAGCAGGAAGGTCGTATAATAGTCACTCATTGCAAATGAGGACGCTGCATTATGATTTTTGCGGTCATTGTGCCCATTTTTTTATTGTTGGCACTGGGTTATCTGACTGTAAAAAGTCAAGTGTTAGACAAAGAGCAAGTGGGTACAGTCGGTGCTTTTGTCATTAAAGTGGCGTTGCCTCTGCTGTTTTTCCAGTCTCTCGCCTCTAAAGACCTGCATGAAATCTGGTATTTTGAATACTTTGCGGTGTATAGCAGCGTAACTTTACTGCTCTATGGTAGCGGTTTCTGGATGATGCGCCGTTATTTTCAGAATACGCATTCGCAGAGTGCAGTATTGTCGCTGGGCGCCGCGATGTCGAATACCGGACTGATTGGTACGGCCGTGCTTAGTCTGTTAATCGGGCAGCAGGCCATGACTTATACTTCTCTGGTGGTCATCATTGAAAGTATGTTGCTGATTCCTTTGGTACTGGTCATGGCTGCGCTGGGAACACAGCATCAGGCAAATCTTGGCTCCATTTTTAAAAGTGTGGTGCTGACTTTAGTAACAAACCCCTTATTTATGGGGGTCGTACTGGGTATGGCCTGTGCGATTTTCCAGATTAAAATTCCGCTCTATATCGATCAGGTTTTTGCCTTGATCGGACAGACAGCATCGCCATTGGCCTTATTTGCAATTGGTGGCGGTATTGTGGGAATGAGCCTGAAATACGTCAATCTGCAAAGTTTCTATCTGGTGTTTTCTAACAACATTATGATGCCGCTGCTGATGTATCTTGGCCTCAGTCAATTGACCAGTTTAAGTCAGGAAATGGTTCATGCGGGTACTTTGATTGCTGCCTTACCGATGCCAACAATCTTCGGTATGTTGGGACAGGCCTATGGTTTAAATGATCGAGCCTTAACACCATTGCTGATGAGCACTATCGCTGGTTTTATCGTGACCAGCGGCTTGATTGCCTTGTGGTGGGGATAGCTCATTCCAGGATTGATTCTCTCCTTATAAAAAGCCCCATATTGGCATTTTCTTTTTTAAATTCATGATTATATTTTACAGGTAGAAAAGTCAGCCGCAACTGTTTGAGGAATGCGGTGTATTGCACCGCAAGATTAAAAATGATTGTTTTTGCGACAAATTTACCATGGATGCTGGCTGACGAGTTTTGCGATGAGAGTATGGCTCCGCAAGATGCCTTTCTTGCGAAGCTCCGCTTCTCATTGGGGTGAAACCAAATTAACTCTTTTTGGCAGGTGTTTTTTTCTGCTCAGCCATCATTTTGTCTACTGCTGCCAAAGACTCTTTAGCCTGCGGAATATTTTGCTGTGCCAATGCAGCAAAGATTTTTTTCGCTTCAGGCAAGTTTTGCTGCACGATACTGCCATTGGCAAACATATTGCCGACAGCCATCAGGGCAGGGATATAGCCTTTTTTCGCCAGATCCTGAATACTGCTTAAACCTTGCTGAATCGGTTTTTCATCTTTGTTTTTAAAACCAGAGCTGATGTCATATAAGGCTTTGGCGTGAATCGCTTGCATATTACCTTTTGTGATTAATGGTTGCAGCTTTTGTAGTCCGATTTTATTTGAGGCAGGGGTATTTTCAGCAAATAACAGCACAGCCAGATCTACACTGGCATCATCAAAGTTGGCTGCTGAGGCATGTTCCAGATACTGTTTGGCTTTGCTTAAATCCTGCTTTAGTCCTAATGTACCCGCCGCATAATTTTTGCCCAGTACATAATTGGCCACAGGGTAACCTTTGCTGGCTGCCTGTTCATAGAGCTGGATGGCTTTTTTCTCGTCTTTGGCAGTGCCCTGGCCGGTCTGGGTTAAATAGCCTAAGTTATATATGGCTTGGGCATTTCCCTGACTAGCCAATTGATTTAAAGCGTCATAGGCGCCTTTGAAATTATTGGCTTTCACCATGGCTTCAATTTTTACAAACTGGGGGTCGGCCTGATCTTTTACAGTATTTGCCAGAGTGAATTGCGCAGAAACTGCAAGAACGGTAGCGAGTATTAACTTTTTCATGGTTCCTATAACCTTATTATTGCTGGCACCTAAGTCCTTGGTGCGGTTTTAATCATTTTCACTTACATCATAAAAGGATTTTGTGCTTTGTAAATATACAATTTGTCATTAGAGTTCTTTCATAAATCATTTTTTAATTATTATAAATGAAATTCTATCTTCTTGTCGGAGACTTGCGCAGCATGCTCCTCCTCCCGAAGGGAGAAGGAGCGTTCAACCTCTATTTAAATATGAATAAAATTATCATTTCTTGAGTTATGAAAGGGATTTACTCAAAATAAATCATCAAATCAGGATATACCGATTTAACCAGATCACTGATCTGGATAACTTTCCTATCAATCATTCAGATATTGAAAGGATTACTTTGCTTAAAGGAACTTCTCTGGTTAAATCTCGGTTTAAATCAGCCTCCCAGGATTGAGCCATGTTTGTCAAAACGATTAAACGCCACTATGACAGAATTAACGTAGATGAAACGATTGCGGATGAAGACAAGATTGACGCACTGCTGATGAAGCTCGGTGCAGAATTTTTGATTAGTCAGGAAGACCGGGTCTACACCTTTCAAAAAGGTGAATTAACCACAAAATTTGATGCCAAACATGCTCGTGCTTATCACTTCAAAGATTATGTGGTGAAAGACATGAATAAGCTGTTTCATGGTTTCTAAAACAAAAAAGCCAAGAGTTAACTCTTGGCTTTTTTAGGGCCTAAACCGGAATTATTGCGGACGTGCTACATCACCGCTCAAAGCTTCAGGAAGTTCCAGAACCTCTAGACCCAACTCGGCCAATGCTTCAGGTTTGGCTACGACCAAGGCTTTATAGCCATCCTTCAGACTGATGCTATTCACGACTTCAACATTGTTGTTGAGCTGAGTGCCGACTACAGGTGCTTCACCCGTCGCTTGAATCAGATGCAGCCAATGTTTTGGCTTGGCTTTAAACCATAAGCGTGCAATGACTTCCTGACCTAAGTAACAACCTTTGTCATAGTGAATGCTTTCACGTTGATGTAAGCGCAATTCCTGTGGTTGAAACAGGGTCGCAGTGGCCGCCTGAATCCAGGCCTGACCTGATTCAATGGCTTGCTGCTCCCAGGTCGCCACATCGGTTTCAGTTGCAACAAAGTCAGTATGAATATCATTGATCACAGGATAAACCGCACCGACCAGTTCCAGTTTCATTTTTGAAAAGGCACCAAATTTTTTAATATGATTTGCCAGTTCAGTGGCCTGATCGTCAGTACTTACAATTTCAAAGCTTTCCGGACTGAGCTTTTTAAGCCATAAGCCAAATTGAATACGGCCTTTCAAGCTACAGATCGCGGTATAACGTGTCTGGTTTTCAGCCAATTTTTCAGTATTCAAAGTCACCTGACCTTGAAGGAATTTTTGTGCATCAACACCATTCAGACTAAACAATGTAAAAGCAGGAGACGTTGCCATGATAAGCCCCAGTTTGAATACTATAAATCAATGCAGTTATTGTGCAGCAAGCATCAAATAGAGGCAAACAAAAAAGCCAACAATCTAAATCATCGGCTTTTATGGAATGATAATATTTAGTGGTGATGGCTAGCCGGTAATGGCGAATCACAAGGGAATTTACCGCCACAAATCCGAACATATTCCATCATGCCCTGATCTTCATGATCGAGAATATGACAATGCTGTACAAAATCACCTTCAAATTTCTTGTAATGGCTGCGGACAATTACCTGATACCCCTGTTTAACAAAGATTGTATCTTTAAACTGTCCTTTTAAGCCGCGGTATTGAATATCTTCCAGATTAGGATTTGGATCTACTGCCAGCGGAATATCGCTGACATCCTTACCCGTTGGATCCAGCACTTTTACAATCTGGAAGGGGTTTACATGGATATGATAAGGATGATTCAGGTTATTACTGCTAAGAATCCATTCATCAATTTGCCCGAGTTCCAGTTTCCGTACATATGCACCTTCTACTGCATCCGCACCGGTAAAGAGGTCACCAAAACTATAGATTCCCTCAATATCACTGTAACGGTAGCCAAACTTACCATTTGGACCAAAGCTGGCATCGAAGGTTGAGCGTTGTGGTGGACGGTTTTTTAAGCGATTTTCAATTTCAGTGGTCATCAGCGATGGGTGGTCGATAAAGGCAGAAAGCTTTAACTGTGAGAGCTGGGTCTGAATTTCTTTGTTTAAGCCAATTTTCTGTGCCTGAGTTTGTAAAAACTGGGCTGGCGTTTGCGCTTTTAATTTACTCGCTTTGACATTCACCCATCCCAGTAGTTGGGCATTTAACGTATTACCCGGAGCGAGTTGAGGGGTAATTTGTCCGGATGTAGGGATGGTATTGATTTCATCATCAATGTTCAAGTTGGTGTCAAAAATACAGTATCTATTCGTGCTTGGGAAGGCGACCATCGCATCGTGACGGTAACCGGGTTGAAATATCGAGATTCTACGTGTCTGCACATGATCCATGGTTAAACCATCCTGAGCAATGGTATAGACCGGCAAGCTGGTGAGCTGATCAAAATCTACTTTTTTGTCTTCTTCCTGAAATTCAGAACAAGCTTTAATGGTTTGTTCAGCGGTAAATTTTTGTGATTTTGGCAGTTCCTTAATAATAAGACCAAGGGTGTCGCGAACACCACCATGAATCATACGCCAGCGCTTAAACTGGTTTTGCTCAACTTGAATCTCGCCATGTACTTTACCATTAATCGAGGTGTAATAATGATTTGCTCCCCATGAATTAAAGGCATTCAGGCCTTGATAATCTTCCAGCATACCGACTTCACCAGCATCACAATTATTGAGATTGGTTGTACCTGCCGGGTGAGTGCATCGATACTGAATTTGCTGAAACAGGAGGATATTTTCATTAGAATAGCTGTTCTTGCCTTTATCTTTCCACAGAATATCCATGTCTCCCGTCGATGTGATTTTGCCATTCCTGACTTGAGGAATACGGCTGCCTTCTACGATTAATGGGCCAGCCATGCCGCTAGAGACCTGAATAGCCGTTGAACCATGTAGATGAGCGTGATACCAGTAAGTACCCGCAGGATGATTTGGTTCCATTTTGAATTGATAGTCAAATTTTTCCTGTGGTTTGAACTTCAGGAAAACATTGTCACTATTGCCTTGCGGGCTGACCCAGAGGCCATGAGTGTGCAGATTGGTGGTATTAAAACAATGCGGGTCATTCGCATCGAGAATATGTTCTGGGCAGGTTGCTGTGGACTCCGTGGGCAGTTGGTTATTCAAATGCACAGAAAAGGTTTCTCCCTGTTTGACCCGAATCTGTGGCCCGACCAGCCGGTCTTCGACATATTCACCTGCTTTTTTCTTATTAAATACATTGGGCTTGGTCACATAGCCACGGAGCACCAGTTGATCCCATGTTCCTTTTCTGGGGTTATACAACTTATCCGTTTTATACGCGATGATCAGTTCGTATTTGCCTTTGGCATTTTTCTGTAGCAATGGCGGATTACTGATCAGAGAATCCGGTGCTGTTGGAGCAGGTGGTGGCTGAGTCGGGTTATTTGGGTTACTTGGATTTGACGGATTATTTGGATTTGAAGGGTTATAGGGGTTAGGAGGATTTTTAGCTCCATTCCAGTTTGATGCCAGTACGGCTATGACCGCTGCTATGACACCGATAATCGCAAGCTGTAACATCGTAATCACCTTTATCTACTTTTGTGATGAGTATTGTTGTTGTGAAGTAATTACTGTTTAGATTTACTTAATTGAGAGAAAAACTGTTATCACCAAATTAGGGGGAGGCAGATAAACGGTATGTCTAAAGTATTTTTTCTTTGGTGTTGAATGTGCTAATTTTTATGTAAATCTTTAATTATTCGATAATATTTATACATATTAAAATAGTTGTAAAATTTGTAAGAAAGTCTTACGAAAATTATGGAATTGAATCAGGACACAGCTTTTAAATGGTTCTATCGCTGAAATACGATGATTTTCGGAATTATTGTATAAGGATGTTTTGAAGATATGCTTAATATCCAGTTTTTATCAACAAGCCGCTTGCATATAAAGACCTAAATGTAAGAGAAGAGACTTATTTGGCTTTTAATAGTTGGCTTTTAATCGGTTATAGGGTCTATTCGCTGCTTAAAATACAGCTCATAAAAGTTGCATGAATATGAAATAAAGCCTGTTTATTGCGCCTATGTGTTGATTATTTTTTATGCTGTTGTGAGTGTCTCATACTAAAGAATGAGATGAATTTTCTACGATTTTTCAAAAAAATAGAAGTTTAGAGCCAAAATTCTAAAGGCCAGATAACAAATTTATTAAAATAGACCGATTTCTATAATTAAACTATTGAAAATTATAAGATTTGGGAAATGGACTTTCGGCAGCGTACAATGCCTTTATTAAAAAACAAGTCATCAATAAATTTTGATGTGCAAAAAAGAGTAATAAACGAGGGCAGGCAAGCTATGAACAACAACTACCGTAAACCGCTGCAATCCACCCAGCTGGAATATTATGACGTGCGTCAGGCCGTAGAAGATATTCAGCCAGGCGCATATGCCAAACTTCCTTATACCTCCAAAGTGCTTGCTGAGCAGCTGGTTCGTCGTTGTGATCCTGCCATTTTAGAACAGTCTTTGCGACAGCTGATTGAGCGTAAACAGGAACATGATTTTCCATGGTATCCGGCACGTGTGGTCTGTCACGACATCTTGGGACAAACGGCTTTGGTCGATCTTGCCGGCTTACGTGATGCGATTGCAGAACAGGGCGGTGACCCGGCTAAAGTTAATCCAGTGGTACCGACCCAGCTGATTGTCGATCACTCGCTCGCAGTGGAATTTGGCGGTTTTGATCCGGATGCTTTTGAGAAAAACCGCGCGATTGAAGACCGTCGTAATGAAGACCGTTTTCATTTTATTGAATGGACCAAAACCGCGTTTGAAAATGTCGATGTGATTCCTGCCGGTAATGGCATCATGCACCAGATCAACCTGGAGAAAATGTCTCCGGTGATTCAAAACCGTGATGGCCTGGCATTCCCAGATACCTGTGTCGGTACAGATTCACATACCCCACATACTGATGCGCTTGGCGTGATCTCGATTGGTGTTGGTGGACTCGAAGCCGAAAACGTGATGCTGGGGCGTGCGTCTTGGATGCGTCTGCCAGATATTATTGGGGTGGAGTTTGTTGGTCAGCGTCAGCCGGGCATTACCGCAACCGATATTGTGCTCGCACTGACAGAATTCCTGCGTAAAGAACGTGTGGTCGGGGCATACTTAGAATTCTTCGGTGAAGGTGCAGACAGCATGTCAGTGGGTGATCGTGCCACGATTTCCAACATGACCCCGGAATACGGTGCAACCGCTGCGATGTTCTATATCGATCAGAACACCATTGATTATCTGACTTTGACCGGTCGTGAAGCAGAGCAAGTCAAACTGGTTGAAACTTATGCCAAAGAGATTGGTCTGTGGGCATCGGATATGACTCAGGCAGAATATCCACGTGTATTGCGTTTTGATCTTTCAACAGTAACCCGTAACATTGCTGGCCCATCCAATCCGCATGCTCGTGTCTCGACATCTGACTTAAAAGAAAAAGGCATTGCCGGTAATCTAGAGGCTGCACGTGCGCAAGAAGCTGAAGGTTTAATGCCAGATGGCGCGGTGATTATCGCGGCGATTACGTCTTGTACCAATACCTCAAACCCGCGAAATACCGTGGCGGCAGGTTTGCTGGCGCGTAAGGCCAATGAACTCGGTTTAGTCCGTAAGCCTTGGGTGAAATCTTCTTTTGCACCGGGTTCTAAAGCAGCAGCGTTATATCTTGAAGAAGCTGGCGTACTCAAAGATTTAGAAAAACTGGGTTTTGGGATCGTGGCTTATGCCTGCACCACTTGTAACGGCATGTCGGGCGCACTAGATCCAAAAATTCAGCAAGAAATTATTGACCGTGACCTGTATGCCACAGCGGTATTGTCGGGCAACCGTAATTTCGATGGCCGTATCCATCCTTATGCGAAGCAGGCTTTTCTGGCATCTCCACCACTGGTGGTGGCGTATGCGATTGCCGGTACGATTCGTTTTGATATCGAAACGGATTCACTTGGTAATGACAAAGATGGCAACCCGATTTATCTAAAAGACATCTGGCCATCGGATGAAGAAATTGATGCACTGGTGAAAGAAGCAGTGAAGCCGGAACAGTTCCGTCAAATCTATATTCCGATGTTTGACTTGGGTGTGAATGAAAAGGCAGCAAGCCCGCTATATGACTGGCGTCCGCAAAGTACCTATATCCGCCGTCCGCCGTATTGGGAAGGTGCTCTCGCTGCACCACGTACCTTAGCCAATATGCGTCCACTGGCGATCTTGGGTGATAACATCACCACCGATCATTTGTCACCATCCAATGCGATTGTGCTCGACAGTGCTTCAGGCGAATACCTGAAAAAAATGGGCGTGCCTGAGGAAGACTTTAACTCTTATGCAACGCATCGTGGTGATCACCTGACCACACAACGTGCAACATTTGCCAACCCGAAACTGTTTAATGAAATGGTGGTGCGTTCAGACGGCAGCATCAAGCAGGGTTCGAAAGCACGTGTGGAGCCTGAAGGCGAAGTGATGCGGATGTGGGAAGCGATTGAAACCTACATGAACCGTAAACAGCCGTTGATCATTATTGCAGGTAAAGACTATGGTCAGGGTTCGAGTCGTGACTGGGCGGCGAAAGGTGTGCGTCTGGCGGGTGTAGAAGCGATTGTCGCAGAAGGTTTTGAGCGTATCCACCGTACCAACTTGGTCGGTATGGGGGTATTGCCGCTTGAGTTTAAGCCGGGTACGGATCGTAAGACTTTAGGTCTTGATGGTACGGAGCTGTATAGCGTGATTGGTAATATCGCGCCACGTTCGACTTTGACTTTGGTGATTGAGCGTTCAACCGATGATGGTAAGAACCAGATTATTGAAGTGCCTGTGACTTGCCGTCTGGATACTGAAGAAGAAGTGCATGTGTATGAAGCGGGTGGTGTATTGCAACGCTTTGCACAGGATTTCTTGGAAGGGAATGTGGCTTAATTTTTGTTAAATCCTCCCCAGCCCTCCTTTTTAAAGAGGGGAACTTCCTCCTTTTCTAAAGGTAAGAAGCATTGCTTCGCAAGGGTGGGTTAAAGTTGTTGATATTGTTTAAAAAAAACCCTACTGTGAAGTGGGGTTTTTATTTGGAATAGAAAGTGCAATCAATTATTAAAATGACATTATACTTTTTCTTAGGAATTACGGTTTTTACTGCTTTATTAGCTATAAGCGGCATTATATATACGTGGACAACAATATATTCGGATGAAAATCAGGTTGTACAGTTTTTTAATTTACCGTATTTAAAAGAATTGGTAACACTGTGTTTAGTTGAAATAATAGGAATTAGCATACTATTTGTGAAAAAAGGTTTTAAATATATTCCACAAATTAAAAATAATTCTAAGGTAGATGAAACTTTAGCATTTATGCAAGAGTTTGTAGGAATGGGGACGAGTGCAACAATCGTTAGCAATAGGGTTTCGTGGCTTATCAAAAATGAAAATTTATTAAAAATATTAAATCAAAAAATAGAAGACGGAATTAAGCTTGAAATTATTACACCAACTGAGGTGAGTCATCAGATTAAGTCAAGTCTAGTAGGTGCAATATTTATTGTTACTAATGAAAAATTACCGCCAGAAGCAAGATTCACTCTTATAAATGGTGATAGAACAGGGTGCGAAAAACTAGCTATTGCTAAAGGAGTTCATCCCGAACATGAAATTACTATTTTTGACCATAATTCCGGACCACAAATTATAGCTATGGCAAAGGATATTATTTTTAAATCTAAAGAGTTAGCAAGAAAATGAGTTGGTGTGAGTTAAGTACAATCAGAAAAGTCCAAATTGAAAGCAATAAAGACATAACTTTTTCAAAAGTATTTGTGCCTAAATACCTGGAAAAATTATCTAACTACAGTGGGAAAAAAATTATTGAAATTGGATGTGGTACAGGACATTTAGCAAAAGAATTAATAAGCTCAATAGAGTTTGAAAATTATATTGCTTTAGAACCATCGTTAGGGATGTATGAAAAAGCTAAAGATATGTTAAATGATTGTAAATATATAGAATTAAAGAATTTTTCTATAGGGAATTTAAAAGGTGAGATTAAGGTTGATATTATTCTAGCTCATTTAGTTTTTCATGTAGTTGAAGACATTGAGACTTTGTTAAAAGATAGTTTTGAAAGGCTACAACCTAATGCCAAGCTTTTAATTTCATTGCCTCATCCATGTTTTTATAATGATTATAAAAATATCTTTAACGAAGATGAGTATTCTTATAATGATGAAATTAAAACTAATACTCTTTTTAAAATTTCCCAAGATAATGCAAATGATGTAAAAGTTCCGTATATTCACAGACCAATTAGCTACTATATTAATAGGTTTTCTAAGTCAGGCTTCAAAATACTTGAGCTTGAAGAAATTTTTCCAGAAAAATCAATTCAAGTCTTATATCCAGAGCTGTGGCAGACACCTAGATATTGTATTTTTTACTTAGAAAAGATAATGAATAATTGAGTGGAGAAAACATACTTCGCCTAAACGCCCACATCACTCGTCGAAATGACCAATAGACATTCATCATAAGAGGGTTATACTAGATCTACCATTTCTAAAACTATGGAGAACAAAGATGGTTACTGCTGGCGAAAAACCCGGAACAGGCTTCTATTTTTGTATTCAATGCGGACACCGCACCTACTTAGAAATTGGTACTGATCGTTTACCACCGTGTACCAAATGCCAAGGCAATCAATTTAACAATAAGAATGCCTAAGCAAAACAATTCAAACAGTTACCCTCTGTTTTGAACGAAAGCCCTATTACTCGATAGGGCTTTTTGCTATCTAAACTTCGCTATTTATGATTTAGATTTGATTGAAAATTAACCAATAAAACCCCATATAAAAGCCTAGATTCACAGTGTTTAGGGCAGCTCAATTGCAACATTATCTTGATCTTAATCATGACTCGGGTGTTGCCAATTACGAGATTGGTAACGAGTTTATTCGGGTTCAATTTAAGAAAACCTCGAAAGTTTATACTTATAGCTATAGCAGTGCCGGTTATCAACATGTCGAAAACATGAAACAGCTCGCCCGATATGGCGATGGGCTAAATGCCTATATTAACCAGCATACCCGTCAGCTCTTTGTACACTAAAATTGGTCTGCTTCTTGCTTCAATCCAAGTCTGAGACGGCAAATATTTAATAACAGCTAAATATCTGCCTTGAAATAGTGCATGTGCACATATTGGAAAGAGGGCAAGCGCATATGGAAATCAGAGACTACGCACCAGAATCAGGCAAATTAAGCAAAAAAGCCCATTTTTATTCTGCATGGCCATTAATTCTGATCCTGTTTGGGGGCGCGATTGGCTTGCTCTACGGCGTGATGGCATATTTGGTAAATCTGAAAATCTATAATTCTCAACTGACGAGACTCAATAAGGTTCTGGCTAATCTGCTCTGCGGGATGTCGGCGATCAGTATCTGGTGGTTTAGCGCACAATGGATTCAGGCTGCTTTGTTTCAATAAATAGTCATCATGTCTTGAAGATAAATTGCAATAAAGGCCATTTTTATAGAATAAAAAAGCGTAAAAAATGAAGAATGAAATTTATTTCCCTAAATTTAGTTTAATAATGAAATAAATTTTCAAAAAATCTAAAAATTAAAAAAACATAGGAAATTAATCCCGTTCATTTTTGCCTAATATAGCTTTCAAGGGTGTGATGGGATCGGAAAGAGTAGCATGCTGTGAGCGGCGCAAAACGCGAGTGCAGTACGAACCCAAAAGGTCTCGATCCGGCTTAGGACGCTATAGACCACAAGTTTATAGGCTATAAGATCAAGTCTTATAAAGATTGATAGTTGAAGTAAACCATTAGACGTTTTCCCAACACCCTAAAAAATTCTCCAGCAGTGCAAATATGATAAATCATTAAAATAACAATAAATCAAAAGCTTAAACCAAGATTCAATTCAAGCATGATACAAATCAGTTCTCATTTTCCCAGATCAAATCTGTTATTTTTAAAGCATCAGCTGCGCCCAGTGGGGAATTATGATGAATCTCGATATTTGGTGTCGTTTTCTGCTATTTTCCTTAGTCATCAATTACACTATTCTCATGCTCTGGTTCACGGTTTTTGTATTTGCCCGAAACTGGATGAAACAATTGCATGGAAAATGGTTCCGGCTATCTGAAGCCAGCTTCGATGTGATTCATTATTCAGGTATGGCGTTGTATAAAATTGGGATTTTGCTGTTTAACTTGGCGCCTTTAATTGCAATCTATTTAATCAAGCAAAGTTAAGCGCTATGCTGAACTGAATATTTCAATGACAGAAAAATAGCTTCGGATCAGTAGGGTATATAAAAACTAAAACAGGATTTTAAAGGAGTTGAAACAGATGAATCGATTTAAACCGGCACTAATCTTGGGTGTCCTGATTGCTTTGGGGATGATAATTTCAGGATGGATTCTGGGCAATAGCGCCTTAAAAATCAAACAGTATGAACGTATTGTGTCGGTCAAAGGTTTGTCGGAACGCGAAGTCAAAGCTGATGTAGCAGTCTGGCCGATCCGTTTTAACGCAGGCAGTCAGGATCTGGCCCAGTTGTACGATACCATGCAAAACAATACCCAGGAAATTCAGACCTTTCTAAAAAATGAAGGTTTTAGTGCCGAAGAGATCACCAGTGCTTCACCGAGTATTACCGATAAATACGCCCAGCAATACGGCGGTGATGCCAATGTCGCACTGCGCTATACTGCCAGTCAGACCATTACCGTCTATACCCACAACATCGATGCAGTACGCAAGGCACAAAGCCGTCTGATGGCTTTGGGTCGAAAAGGCATTGCCTTTGCTGGAGATGATTCCGGACAAAGAACCGAATATTTATTTACTAAGTTGAATGACATTAAGCCGGCGATGATTGAACAAGCCACCGAAAATGCCCGCAGTGTGGCAGAAAAATTTGCCGCAGATTCAAAAAGCAGTCTGGGGAAAATCAAGTCCGCCAATCAGGGCATGTTTAGTATCGAAGATCGCGACAGCAATACCCCCTATTTGAAAAAAGTCCGTGTGGTCTCGACGGTGGATTATTATCTGGCAGATTAATTTATCTGGCTATGCGCGGTGATTGACAGGCTAAATACAGCTTGTTATTTTGCGCGCATTGTTCCAGATGCTGTATTCCTAAAATGCCCATCAACCCCGACTTTGTCTATTGCCCACCGCAAGAGCCGTTACATATTGTTTATGAAGATGATGATCTGGTGGTGATTGAAAAGCCGGCCGGATTATTGTCGGTTCCCGGGCGTTTAGCTGAACATCATGACAGTGCTTATTTGCGGGTTCTGGACCAGTATCCGCAGGCTAAAATCACCCATCGTCTGGATATGGCCACTTCAGGTATTTTGATGTTTGCCAAACACCGTGATGCAGAAGTGGCGGTGAGTAAAATGTTTCAGGCATGTACCGTGCATAAAAATTATGTCGCACTGGTACAAGGCAAACTTGAAGGTCAAGGCAGCGTCGAAGTGCCTTTGATGACCGACTGGGAAAACCGTCCGCGTCAGATGGTGCATTATGAACTGGGCAAAACTGCCAAAACCTTATATCAGGCAATAGAATATTTGCCCCAGCAAGACATTAGTCGGGTTTTACTCACGCCCATCACAGGCCGTTCCCATCAGCTACGCGTGCATATGCTGCATATCGGTCATCCCATTACTGGCGATAAAATTTATCATCCTGAACCCCAGCGCAGCCCTTTAAAGCGTATGGCTTTGCATGCCAGTTATCTGGCTTTTAGCCAGCCGCTGAGTGGTGTTCCAGTTGAAATTGAAGTCGTAGTCCCGTTTTGATTTGGATCATAAAAACAATGGTATCCAGTCAAATTAGTTCTATTTTTTGTAATCATTAAAAATGGTATTTGCCCTTAAACTGAACCGCTTAAATTAAAAATTGTGAGAATTTATTTCAGTCAATGCTCTGAAAATTAATGGTTTTTCATGTTTTTTATTTGAAATCTAATACTTATGCATTGCTCAATCTGCTGTTGGTAGAAAACATACAGGTGAATGCTGGTTGCATATCTTGATGATGAGTTTAGGAATTTTTATTGTCTTTATCTGCTTTTATAAGTTTGATATCTTTATTTCTATTGGTTTTTTAATTTTACTGTCATTAATTTTAAACTTTTAAATTATATCCTTTGATATAAAAAATACCGTTAGCTGTTTCAGGATCGTTTTGATTTAAGCTGCAAATCAATTCATGATGTATGACTTACACATAAAAAATTATAGAAAAATAAAATGAATGAAAGACTTAGTGGCGATTAATGGCTTTGATTATCTGGTTAAAGTGATGCAAAATTAACCAGTACTTTATAATAAATTTTTAATTTGATGTTTTAGGGCAATGCCCGGGGTTAAAGGAAAGAACGATGCTCAGTATGGCTCTCTTCGTTCTCGCGAGTATTCTAATATGTGCATTGCTATGGAGCATGAAGGTACAGGCTTCATTACGCAGCAATATCCAGTTTTTACAGGAAAATCTGGATCATTCCCGCAGCAAATTGGCAGATTATGAAACTCAAGTCGATGAATTGAATTATGAAATTACCCAATTACGGGTACAGCATGGCAGTTTAAAAATTGCCCTGAATAAATATAAAAAATACCAGGATATCTATGATATCGAACAATATATTATCAACCGGACTTTGCAGGCCGAAAATTTTGTTGAAGTGACCAAACTGGATGCTTCGATCATGATTGATGATCTCAAGGCTTATATTGAAAGCGTGAAAGACTATCTCGCCCAGTTTCAAGCGAAAGCCTTAGTCGAAGTTGAACAGCAGGCCAGAAAAAGTTTAGCGGGTTATTATCAACAGGCCAAGCAACAGCAGCACTTAGAGGACGTAGTGAATGCCCTGGAACATAAAATCCAGGCCAAGCATTACGGTTTATGTCTGCCAGTACCGCAACTTTTACAACAGCTGATCGCAGGATATAGTGAAACGGATGCGGCTCGGCATCTGCTCGATGTACGTGAAAAAATTCAGCAGGCCATAGCAACACAGCAGATCGCCAGTTGTAATTATATCGATGACAGCCGCCGTAGAAGTATCATTGAAATCTTTAGTTTGGCCTTTAATAGCAAGGCAGATTTATATCTTGCTCAATTAAACAGAGAAAATTTGGGACAGATGTTGCAAGCCTTAAGGGATGATTATGTCCTGCTGAATTATACCGGACAGCAACTGAGTCAGGCCACGATTCAGTCATCCTATCTGGATTTACGTTTAGAGGAATTAAAGTTTGCTGCGCTGGTTGTGCACATGAAGCAAGAAGGCCGGCATCCAGAGACCGTATAGTTTTGATAGGCATCAAGCGCACTAAGTCTTGATGGTAGCTGATAACGAATAGGGTTTTAGCGAAAGATCGATATTCCCGGACGTGATAGGCTGTAAATATTTAAGAAATACCCATTTGACAGATAATTTTTATATTTATAAAAATCATATGTTTATTTATGGTTAAAAGATAATATTTTTTGTCCGGATCTCGATAATTGTCTAAAAATCAGCTAATCTTAGATGCAGAATAAAACAGCATCATAATAAGGATACTTCTATGTCACGTGATTACAATCAATTCCCTGACGATGAAAATGGCAATGTACTGTGGCAAATGCATCAGGATGGCGACGACCTGCAAGAAGCACATGAAATCGAATTTTCGCTGGTGTTTAGTGATGAAGAGCAGGCAGATCGTTGTGCCTTGTATCTCTTAAAGGAAGAACAAAAAATCAGCCTGTTTCAGGATGAAGAAAGCGCGACCCTGGAATGGATTATCACGATTTATGTCTATATGGAACCAACCTACGAGGATATTGTGGATCTGGAACAGTGGTTCAGCAAAATCGCTGCAGAATTTCAGGGTGAATATGATGGTTGGGGCTGCATGGCCTATGTCTATGATGATGAGCTGGATGAAGAAGAAAGCAGTCTACGTAATAGCTGATTGTGCCTGTATTTAAATAAAAAAACCCCGGTGCTGCCGGGTTTTTTTATCCTTTATATTTAGTTATATCGGAATGTCAGGACTTTAATACAGATACATAGTTATTATATATACCAGATTGAGGATTGCGTAAAATCAGTTCTATGGATGCTCAGCTTGGTCTGGTCAGTCTATACAAGAGAAGGGCAATATCCCTCAATAAAAATACATAATAACAATAAGGGACTAGGCAAAATGAGTTACACCCTAAAAATGCATCGAGTGTTTAGTGCACCTCCGGAGCGGGTGTATCGTGCTTTTGTTCACCCGGATGCCCTGGCAAAATGGTTGGCACCACATGGTTTTATTGCCAAGGTAGAACATGCGGAAGTCAAACCCGGCGGCAGCTATAAAACCACCTTTACCAATTTTTCCACCGGTACCCAGCACCATTTTCATGGGATTTATCATGAGGTGATTCCCAATCAGTTACTGCGTTATACCGATCAGTTTTCGACGCCAGATCTGCAAGGTGAAATAGAAGTCACTGTGATCTTTGAAAAGGTTTCAGTCGGTACAGGCCTGCATATTATTCAGGTCGGCTATCCCGATTTAGTGCCGCCTGCGGTATGTCACTTAAGTTGGCAGGAATCATTCCAGCTACTTTCCTTGCTGGTGAATCCGCATATCCCGGATAATTAATGCTTGATGATTATGAGCTGGCCTTCAACGAAACTCCTGTTCAAAAGCGCATCTCTGCAAAGATGCTATACTGTGATCTTATTTGTTTCATTTATTTAATTTTTCTCTTTTTCGAGGTTCTTATGGGTCTGCCAAACTGTCCAAAATGCCAATCTGAATATACCTATGCAGATGGCGATCTACTGATCTGCCCTGAATGTGCACATGAGTGGAAAGAAGGCGAAATTACTGAAGAACAAGTGATCATTAAGGATGCTCATGGCAATGTGCTGGCGGACGGCGATAGCGTGACGGTGATTAAAGACCTGAAAATCAAAGGTTCATCTTCAGTGGTGAAAGTGGGTACCAAAGTCAAAAGTATCCGCCTATTGCCGGATGCTGCCGATGGTCATGATATCGATTGTAAAATCGAGGGAATGGGCCCGATGAAGCTAAAATCTGAATATGTAAAGAAAGCTTAAATCTGGCATCAGACTAGAATTTTAACTGGACATGAGACGGTGGATAAATCGTCTCATTGCTAAAATTCAGCGTTTATTTTTTATGTAGTCCCAATCCTCACGTTTTTGATCCGAGATCACTCGTATGCCACATCTGCATCTGGAATATTCTGACAATCTTCAACATCTGCTCCAGACTCAGCCGCTCTTGCTGGCCATGCATCAGGCATTGTTCAATGCAGGCTATGTCACCGATCCCGATGATTTAAAAAGTCGTGCGATTATGCAGCAGGATTATGTCATTGGACTGAGTCCACGGACAGATCAGGCCTATGCACATGCCAAAGTCTCACTATTGAGTGGACGTAGTGTCGAAGTGCGTCAGGCGATTTCTGCATTGGTGCTTGAGGTGATGCAGCAATCTATTGCTCCACAGCCCGAATTAAAAATTCAGCTCTGTGTCGAAATTATTGAAATGCCAAAGCAGACCTATAGCAAAGCCACGATTTAAATCCTGGCTTTTAGCTGTGTGGCATCGCGACAGCTTAAGAGTTGTACTTAAACTCTTTACAATTGCTCAGTCTAAAATAAATCAGACGACCGAACATGAATACTATTCCTAAATTCATTTCATCTTATTAAAATATAAACATATTTTTTTATAAATGACATTTTTGGTCATTTACAAAAATACCGCAGAAGTCTTAAAGTGGGTTCAGATAACTCTCTATTCCTGATTTAAATAAAAATAAAGATTGATAGGGCTGTAATGTGGCATGTCTATGCAGATTGCATGAAGTTTTGGACTTAACTTAAAGATTGAAATCAAAATAATATTTTAAATAATATTCAGATGAATTGCAGTGAATAACACAAAGGGGATAGCCAAGCAATTATAGTGCTTGAGCATAATCAAAATAAGAAAAGCAAAAGACCAGAAATTTGGGACAATTTTAATTCCGATTTCAGGTCTGAATACCTGATTGAGGGGGACTTTATGCAGGTTTTTGGGGATGAACAACTGAGTCAGGAAGTCGTGGCATTTCTTCAGCAATGGGACCATGCCATATGCAGTCTGGAGATCCAGGATATTATTCAATTATGCCGGCCAGATATCCGTCTGGTCGATGTCAGTACTGAAATAAAAGGCATAGATGCCTATCAGGCACTCTGGTTGCAATATCGGCCTTTTATCCCTGAAGGAATCCGGATAGAGCGTCAAGATGTCAATATTCATGTGAGCACTGATTTAGCCTTGGTCGATGGCTATGTTCGGGTGAATTATGCGGTAATTGAGCCAATTTTCCAGTTGGGTTGGTGCCGGGTCAGTATGTGTCTCAGCAAGCAGCAGGGACGATGGCAATTGTTGCATCAACATACCTCAGTACCGGTACAACTCGAAACCCGTAAGATGCGCAGGATCAAAAGCGTCAGTTAAGTCATAAGCTCAAAAAATTAAGTGCAATATCTTGGTAAATGATTACAGGCATGCTTTATCAGGACACCATTCAGCAAAAACTGAATATACTCAAAGACTATCGTCAGGGAGCCGGGATGTGGGACGGTGCAATTCAGACCTTTGACAGGCTAGAAAATTCGATCGATACCCCGAAGCAGGAAGCGAGGAATCCAAATGTGCAGAATGTCAAAGTGGTCGGCTGGAACCTTCCAGTGAGGAAGCCGCACTAGGCTGGCCGAATACAATTTAAGGACTAAATAATGAAACAACAATGGATAGACAGCATCAAAACAATGAGTGTCGCATTTGGTCTGGCCAGTATCAGCTCATTAAGTCTTGCTGCCATTCAGGGGCTGCATTTTTCACATAAAGATTGGGAAATGGCCTGCGACAATACCGGTACCTGCCGCGCTTCTGGTTATCAGTCGGATCAGGAGATTAATCGACCAGTTTCAGTTTTATTGATGCGCGCAGCAGAAACGACCAGTGCGGTACAAGCAAAAGTCCAAATTTTACCCCTGCAAGCTGCAACATCGACAGCTCAGCTTCAGTTACAAATCGCGGGCAAGCCCTATGGTGTTATTCGTTTAGATCAGCAAGGGATAGGTCAACTGAGTCGTGCACAAACACAAGCCTTATTAAAAGCAGTTCAAGGCACGGATCCAGTGATATTTAAGAATGCACAATCACGCTGGACTTTGTCGACAGCCGGAGCCAGTGCCGTTTTGCTGAAGATGGATGAATTTCAGCGCCGCCTCTCTACGCCCTCAGCCTTGATCAAGCCTGGGAAAAAATCCAGTCAAGCGGTACTCAAAGCCGCAGCGATCCCGCAAATTATGATACCCAAATATCAGTCAGGCAAGATCACTCAAGTGAAACTGAATACGGCGGCGAGTCAGCAGATGATTCGGAAACTGCAAGCGAGCACTAACGAAGATCAATGCGATTTGCTGTTTAGCCAACACTTTATGCCGGATGATGTCATGATGATTTATCCCATCAATGCTCAAAATCAGCTGATTCAGATCCCTTGCTGGCGTGGAGCCTATAATATGGGCAGCGGTTTTTGGCTGATAGATCAAAACAAGCAACCGAGACAACTGGTGACCACCTCCGGAGAAACCTTTAGCCAAGGCCAGATATTTTCCGGGCATAAAGTACGTGGTTTGGGTGATTGTCTGAGTCAGGACGAATGGGCATGGGATGGTAAAACATTTGTCAAAAGTTTCAGTAGCCTGACCGTACAATGCAAGGGCTTTGCTGGCGGTGCCTGGGATTTGCCGACCTATGTAAGCACAGTCATTCAGGGTAAATAGAAATACCCTCGAAAAATAGAAGTGATAAAAAAAGCCTGAATCATTCAGGCTTTTGAATTTAAAAAAATATTATCTTAGAAGCGCTTTGGAATTCTCTGACCATTCGGAACAGGGATGTCGGCAATTTTTAATACCCCAAACAACCAGGTTTCTGCATGCTGTACCGCCGTTTTGAGTTGATCACCCATGGCCAGACGCCCGGCGATAAAGCTGGCCAGTGAACAACCCGAACCATGATATTCACCCTCCAGACGTGGACAGCGGGTCTCATTAATCAACTTGCCCGCGATATACAGACTGTTCTGAATATAATCCGGCGTATCTTCATGACCGCCTTTAACCAGAACTGCTTGTGCACCCATATCAAATAGTTTTTGAGTGGCCAGCTGTAGGTCTTCTTCACCTGTTAAAGCACGCAGTTCAACCGTATTCGGAGTTAGAAGGGTAGCCAATGGAATTAGTTGGGTAAATGCTTTGACCAGTGTCGCCTGATTGCCCAATGAACCGCCACTATTTGCCACCAGAACCGGATCGAGTACATACAGATAGTCCGGATGTGCAGTCAAAAACTCCGCCAGTGCTGCGATATTCTCTGTGGTGCCTAACATGCCAGATTTAATACAGCGAATTGGCAGGTCATTCACCACGGCATTGGCCTGAGCCAGCAGCAGCTCTTTAGATGTCGCTTCAAAACCAAAAACCTGCTGTGAATTTTGAATGGTGAGGGCTGTGCAGGCAATTGCTGCATGTGCACCACTTTGACCAATGGCTTCAATATCTGCCTGAAGACCGGCTCCACCTGAAGGGTCTAAACCGGAAAAGCAAAGTACGGTAGGGCGCAAAATGATGTCCTTCATTCACTAAAATTACATTAGTATAGGCAAATTTGAATGAACTCTCGATATTAATTTATATCGGTGCTGATGAGAGGGGATGGGCTGTGATTAAGAATATTTTAATTGATCTGGATGGGACATTAACTGATCCTAAAGTGGGGATCACCACGTCTGCGCGTTACGGTCTGGAAAAGGTGGGTCATCCGATTAGCGATGAGATCAATATCGACTGGATTATCGGTCCTCCCTTAAAAGCCTCGCTGGCCAAACTTTTAAATATCGAGACCGATCATATTCTGGCTGAGCAGGCGTTGATGGCTTATCGCGAACGTTTTGCAGTGAAAGGCCTATATGAAAATCACGTTTTCGAGGGTGTGGCAGAAACGTTGGCAGAACTGAAACGCCGTGGTTATCGTTTGTTTGTCGCTACGGCAAAACCGACGGTTTATGCCAAACAGATTTTAGAGCATTTTGATCTGGCTCAGTATTTTACTGAAATTTATGGCAGCGAACTCAATGGTGACAGAACCAATAAAGGTGAGCTGATTCAGTATATTTTAGAACAGCAACATTTAAAGGCCGAAGGCTGCATCATGGTCGGTGACCGTGAATACGATATTTTTGGCGCACGTCATAATGGCATTGACTCGATTGCAGTGAGCTATGGCTATGGCAGTCAGCAAGAGTTAGCGCTGGCACAACCCAAATATCAAATAGACCACTTTGACCAGTTGCTCAATTATTTTAAGTGAAGATGAAACAGTCTTATGAACGGTCGTGATGGTTCTGAGGCAGAAAGCAGCTAGGTCATACTGAGCTGCTGAGATTAAAAAATCCCGCACAGTGCGGGATTTTTTAATTTGGGCTAAAAGAATTAAAGCGTCAAAAACCAGGTTGATGCCAACACCACCATAATAATGATCACCAGCAAAATTTTGATGATCGTCATCTGATGTTGGGGGGGGACTCGGTCTTTGGTCAAGGCATTTCCGGCATGGTCAAACAGGATGACATTTTGTGCCTTACTTTCATAACCCAGTTCCAGTAATGCCCGCTTTTCAAGTTCGGTTAAACCATCTTCAGGAACATCCATAATTTGCAGCAGCGCAATAGAACCAAATAGCATCTTCATGGCCGATGAGGGTAAAAGTTGCTTCAGTGTTCCTGAGGCGGCATCAAAGTCCGCAATAATGCTCCGAGGATGGGCATAAGGCACATCGGGTAGCAGGGTATGTATAATCGTGCCATCCATATTCATCAGCTGCATTTTATCTTTGTAGATTTGCACCCATACAGCATCTGGAAATTTCACTAATTGATCTTGCAGCATTGAGAAGGTCTGATTTTGTTGATATTTACTCATTAAATAAGCGATAAACAAATCCCGCATCAAGACGGGATTTGTAAGATTCAGTTATTTTGCTGGAGCACCATATTCATTATTTTGTTGCTTGGTTTCAGTTGCCCACCACCAGATCAGCACCAGAATACCAATCACGGTCAGCATCAGTAATTGCCACCAGCCAGAGCGTCCTACATCATGCAAACGACGAGCGCCAACGGCCAGGCTTGGGACAAGAAGTGCCAGATTAAGCAGGCCATTGAGCAGTGGTTGAGTGCCTAAGACTTGATCAATGACCTCCGCAATAATGCCTAAAATTACACAAAACAGCATAAAGAACCAAAATTCTTTACGGCGTGCGCGGCCAGAAAAGTTTGCATAGTTGGTCAGACATTTTACAAACCAGTCAATGCTGCTGTAATTTTCCTCGGCCTGATCCAGATTGGAGTATTTACCCAGCTGACTGGAAATCTTTTCTCCCATATAAATAGAATTGCCTGAGGCCAGATACACCTCAGAGGCTTCACCTGTGCTGTTGCCAATAAAATCGACCCGATCGCCACGCGAAGGTGGACGCTCACTACGCCAGTCCGCGCCATTAAAGCTATAGCGCTGATTATCATCCCCCGAGATAAAACCGGTATTGTGTTGAATAGAAAAATCAAGGATTGAACCTTTCATGCTTGTTCTCGTCTATTAAGCTGGATTATTGTTTTAAAGTGATGCAATTTATTCGCCGAACCATTTTAGATTGATGCAGTCGCCAACATAAAGCCCGAAGCATCGGTTTTTGATGATTCATTTTTATTCAGATAACAGATTCTGGCAAAGTCTGCTAGAAATGCTGTTGATTTGTTTCATAAAGTCATCATTAGCTTTATAAAGCAATAGAATGTCAAAGAAACCATTTATGTTGGACAATATTGCATAAATTCAAAGAGCATTTTGATCCATGACTTCAATATTTAAACCACATTATTCAGCATTTTAAAATTAAAATTTCTGTATTGATTTTATAAAGATAACTCGAATCCACTGAACATAGACGATCCAGCTGACTGAATAGAATAAATAGATATGTTCCAGCCAGACCTATTTTTCTGAGTCATCATGTGATCAGGAAGCGAATATGATGCAGCATCGACTTCAACATCTGCCGATAAAAACCACCTTATCCGCTTTAATCGCCTGTATCAGCCAGACGCTATACGCACAGAATGCGGTGACAGAAGTACAAAAACTTGCGCCCATTATTGTGCAGGCGACCCGTACCGACCGGGAGCAGTTGACCACGCCTGCATCAGTGTATTATCTCAATCAAGAACAAAATCAGGGCATGAATGTGAACCTGTCGGAAACTTTAAAAGGCATTCCCGGTTTACAACTCAATAATCGGGAAAACTATGCACAAGACCTACAAATTTCGATACGTGGCTTTGGTGCGCGTTCCAGTTTTGGCGTGCGTGGGGTGCGTTTATATGTGGATGGAATTCCAGCCAGCATGCCGGATGGACAGGGGCAAAGCTCGAATATTGATTTAAATAGTCTGGATCATATCGAAGTATTGAGTGGTGCCTTTTCCTCACTGTATGGTAACTCTTCAGGCGGAACGATTTTAACCACCACGCGAGAGGGGCAAGGTGCTGACTCGATTGAGCTGGGGTATTCTGCCGGCAGTCAACATAAAGGCCAGACCAAGCTGGTTGTGCAAGGGGGTTCAGAACATGCCAATGAGCCGGGTTATATCATCAGCTCATCCTATTTTGATACTGGAGGTTTCCGGGAGCATAGCGGCGCGCATAAAGTTCTAAGCAATGCCAAGCTGACCTGGGAGCTGGATGATGGTTCTAAAATCAACTGGATCAATAACTATGTGAAAATTGCTGCCGATGACCCGGGTGGTTTAACTCGCGAACAGTGGCAGGCCAACCCGAAACAGGTCGCTGCGAATGTCCGTTTATATCATGCACGTAAAGATATCGAATAGTTGCAAACGGGTTTAACTTGGACTAAGCCGATCAATGATCAGCATGAACTCTATGGGATGGCCTATTGGGGGCAGCGTGAAGTCACGCAATATCAGTCGATTCCCCGTACAGCACAAGCTGGAATCAATCATGCAGGTGGTGTAATTGACTTCGACCGGAATTTTTATGGTGCGGATCTGCGCTGGACGGGTAGGGAGATTGTTCCTGATCTTCAACTGATTGCAGGTCTCGCTGTGGATGCCATGAGTGAAGAACGCAAAGGCTATCAAAACTTTTTAGGTGATCGCTTGGGGGTTAAAGGCGAACTGCGCCGAGATGAAGACAATCGCTTGTGGAACCTTGATCCCTATCTGCAAGCCTCTTATGTATTCTTGCCAAACTGGACGCTTGATGCCGGCCTACGCTTTAGCAATGTACATTTTAAATCAGAAGATAAATTCCTTTCCAATGGCGATCACTCAGGCAAAACAGATTATCAGAAATTACTGCCTACTTCGGCCTTGAGCTGGCAAATTCGACCTGAATTAATGGCCTATGCCAGTTATGCGCAAGGTTTTGAAACGCCAACCTTTACCGAAATGTCCTATCCTGCAAATACTGCCGAAAACCGTAGCTTTAGTTTAAAGGCAGCAGAAAGTGAAACTTATGAAATTGGCTTAAAGTCCGCTAATCGCTTCGGTGACTTTACTGTAGCCGCTTTCCAGACCCAAACTGAAAATGACATTGTCTCTGCCGGTAGTGATGGTGGACGTTCAACCTTCCGTAATGCCGATAAAACCTTCAGAAAAGGGGTGGAACTTTCCTGGAACAAACAGCTGTGGCGTGACCTAACCACACAAGTCAGTTATAGCTATATTGATGCGACTTTTGATGCAGATATTCCTGCGATTGGGGCAATTGCTGCGATTGCAGAAGGGAACTATATTCCAGGGATTGCTAAAAATCAGGCATTTTTATGTCTGGGTTGGAAGCCTGATCAGGGGCTACAGGCAGGACTCGACCTTCGTTATAGCGACAAAATGTATGTGAATGATTTAAATTCTGATGCTGCTCCAAGTTATGTCGTGACTGCAGCGAATGTTGGTTATCACTGGAAAATGCAGGATTGGGCGGTGAATACTTTTGCACGTGTCGATAATGTGTTTGATACAGATTATTCAGGTTCAGTAATCGTGAATGAAAGCAATGGCCGTTTTTTTGAACCGGCAGAAGGGCGAAATTGGAGTGCGGGGTTGAGTGTGACGAAGGAGTTTTAATGCAAACAATGAAAAGAAGAGGATGAATGATCATTAAATTCAGTCGATAAAAAAACCGCCACGAATGGCGGTTTTTTTATTCATAATACTTTATATATTATGTGATATTTCCAATTACCAGCTTAAAGCACCGCCGGTCTGATAATCCGTAACACGCGTCTCAAAGAAATTCTTCTCTTTACGCAAGTCCATCATCTCCGACATCCACTGGAACGGGTTATTCACACCAGCGAACTGTTCAGGCAAACCCAACTGCGCTAGACGACGGTTGGCAATAAACTTCAGATATTCTTCCATCATGCCCGCATTCATACCCAATACACCACGTGGCATCGTGTCACGTGCATATTCGATTTCCAGCATTGTGCCTTCAAGAATCATCTGAATGATTTCTTCCTGGAACTCGGTTGTCCATAGACCCGGGTTTTCGATCTTGATCTGGTTAATCATATCAATACCGAAGTTCAGGTGCATGGATTCATCACGCAAAATGTACTGGAATTGCTCGGCAACACCATTCATCTTGTTACGACGGCCCATCGACAGGATCTGGCTGAAACCGCAGTAGAAGAAAATCCCTTCAAGTACACAGTAGAACGCGATCAGGTTGCGCAGCAGGATCTGGTCATTTTCAGGTGTGCCGGTTTTAAAAGTAGGATCACTTAAAGACTGGGTATATTTCAGACCCCACGCTGCTTTACGTGCCACTGACGGAACTTCGCGGTACATGTTGAAGACTTCGCCTTCATCCATACCGAGCGATTCGATACAATACTGGTAAGCGTGTGTATGAATCGCTTCTTCAAATGCCTGACGCAAGATGTACTGACGGCATTCAGGGTTGGTAATGTGACGGTAAATCGCCAGTACCAGGTTGTTTGCAACCAGTGAATCGGCAGTCGAGAAGAAACCGAGTGAACGCATGACAATGGTACGTTCATCTTCAGTCAGGCCGTTTTCAGATTTCCAAAGTGCGATATCATGGTTCATGTTGACTTCTTGCGGCATCCAGTGGTTGGCACAACCGTCTAGATATTTTTGCCAAGCCCATTCGTATTTGAACGGAACAAGCTGGTTCAAGTCGGCACGACAGTTGATCATCGCCTTGTCGTCAACCTGTACACGCTGTGCACCCATTTCAAGCTCTTCCAGACCTGGAGCAACATCAAGTTGTTCTAGGGAAGCAGATGCTCTTGCCAGCGAATCGGTTGGATTTGATCCTCGGTTTTGAGTGGCTCTAAGGGGTTGTGCAGTTGCCACATCCGGCGATGCGTTGCCTGCATCAGATACCATCTGTGAATTAGTCGCTTTTTGCGGCTCGACGGGCGCAGGCTGCTGTTCAGGAGCAGCCGGTTTTTGCGAATCATCTTCGAAATCGTCCCAACTTAGGATAGACATATCAATTCTCTCTACGTTGCTTCATATCTTTTATGAGACATTCAGCTTGGCTGAGATGTCTTACTATACGCTTAATTTGTGTAAGCAAAATTAAGTTTTGTCGATGAATGCTGTGAATTTATACAGCAGCACTATCCCCACTACTTATTTTGTTTACGCTGCTGGCGTAGTTTGAACCAGAAATAAGCAAGTGGTGCGTAAAAGGTAATAGCAAAGGAAATCAGCAATGCCGCAAGTCCTAACATGTAGTTGTGGGTCATATGGGGCATTGAGGTTTCCTTTGTTTTTAATTGAGAGGCTTTTCAGCCTCTCAAGTTTTACCATAGGCTTAATTGAGCTTGGTTTGGATAACTTCTGCAATGTGCACGTACTTTTTCCCAACGATTAAATCGAAAACGGGAATAATCACAAACACTTACAGGTTTATCCAATGAGCACATTACTCTCATCAGCATCTCCTTTTTTGAAAAGATACTTTCAGAGGAGTGACTCACACTCTAAATTTTGCTAAAGTAGTCAGCGTTAAGTCCGCTAAAATTTAACACTGATTACCTTTATTACTTTCTAGAGTGTTGCTAACCCTCTGAAAGCTTGGGTTTTCAAATCAATGGTCTGTCACTTGTGATAGGCCATTTTTTTATTGCTTAAAATTTACTTTTTACATCCGCACCTCCTATGATTTTTCGCAGTTAGCTTGGAATCCCCCTAAATCCCTCTTTAAGAAAGAGGGATTTTCACATCTCAAATTATGGGCTGTGATCCCCCTCCTTTTAGGAGGGGTTAGGGGAGGTCAAGCAAAGCTTACTGACAAGCCTCACAATCAGGATTGTCAATTGAACATGCCATTGGCACTGGTGCTGCTTGCGCAAAACCATCTTCCTCTGCAGGAACTTCAGGTTTTTTCGCTTCAACCACCGGAGCAACTGCCGCAGCAGGAGCAGCAACCGTGGTTGCTTTAACCGCATTCAAGGCGCCAGTATTAATAGTCGATTTCTCAGCAGAAGTCGCACCCAATGCACGTAGGTAATAAGTCGTCTTAAGACCACGTAACCAGGCCATCTTGTAAGTGATGTCCAGTTTTTTACCATTTGCACCAGCGATGTAAAGGTTCAGAGACTGAGCCTGATCGATCCATTTTTGACGACGTGACGCAGCATCTACGATCCAACGTGTATCTACTTCAAATGCAGTCGCGAAGATGGCTTTAAGCTCTTCAGGAATACGGGAAATCTTCTGTACAGAGCCTTCGAAATGTTTCAGGTCGTTGACCATTACTGCATCCCAAAGGTCACGTTCTTTCAACGCACGTACCAGGTACGGGTTAATCACGGTGAACTCGCCAGACAGATTCGATTTCACATACAAGTTCTGGAAAGTAGGCTCAATCGATTGAGACACGCCACAAATGTTAGAAATCGTTGCAGTTGGCGCAATCGCCATCACGTTTGAGTTACGCATACCGTCTTTTTGAACTTTGGCACGTAAAGTGTCCCAATCCAAACGTTGAGTGCGGTCAACTTCGAACATACGTTCAGGACGTGTTTTTGCAACCAGATCCAGTGAGTCGATTGGTAAAATACCCTGATCCCACAATGAACCTTTAAATGTCTCATAGGTACCACGTTCAACAGCCAAATCACTTGAAGTTGAAATCGCGTAGTACGAAATCACTTCCATTGATTCATCAGCAAACTCAACCGCAGCATCAGAACCATACGCCAGGTTCATTTCGTATAAAGCATCCTGGAAGCCCATGATACCCATACCGACTGGACGATGTTTCAGGTTTGAATTACGTGCTTGTGGAACAGCGTAGTAGTTGATGTCAATCACGTTGTCGAGCATACGCACAGCCGTTTTTACTGTACGTGCCAGTTTTTCGCGATCCAGTACACCGCCTTGCACGTGTTGAACCAGGTTGATCGAACCTAAGTTACATACCGCGATTTCTTCTTTGCTGGTGTTCAACGTAATTTCGGTACACAAGTTAGAAGAATGCACTACACCAACGTGTTGCTGTGGTGAACGTAAGTTACATACGTCTTTGAAGGTGATCCACGGGTGACCAGTTTCAAACAACATCGACAGCATTTTGCGCCACAAATCTTTTGCACGGATTTTCTTGTGCAGCATGTTTGTTTCTTTGGCAATACCTTCGTAGTAAGCATAACGCTCAGCGAATTCTGCACCGGTCAAATCATGTAGATCTGGGGTTTCAGAAGGTGTGAACAATGTCCATTCCGCATCTTCAAATACACGTTGCATGAACAGGTCAGGAACCCAGTTCGCTGTGTTCATGTCGTGGGTACGACGACGGTCATCACCGGTGTTTTTACGAAGTTCCAGGAATTCTTCAATGTCCAGGTGCCAGGTTTCAAGATATGCACAAACTGCACCTTTACGCTTGCCACCTTGGTTGACCGCAACAGCCGTATCGTTCGCGACTTTAAGGAATGGAACTACACCTTGCGACTTACCATTGGTGCCTTTGATGTAAGAGTTTAAAGCACGCACTGGTGTCCAGTCGTTACCCAAACCGCCTGCCCATTTAGACAGCATGGCGTTATCACGCATTGCGCCATAAATATCATACAGGTCATCATCAATGGTGGTTAAGTAGCAGCTCGACAATTGTGGACGAAGCGTACCTGAGTTAAACAGGGTAGGCGTCGATGCCATATAGTCGAAGCTAGACAACAAGTTATAGAACTCGATGGCACGTTCTTCACGGTTTTCTTCATTGAGCGACAAGCCCATAGATACACGCATAAAGAACAATTGCGGCAATTCGAAACGTACGCCATCGGAATGGATGAAGTAGCGGTCAAATAAAGTCTGTAGACCTAGGTAGGTAAACTGGTTTGAGCGTTCTGGTTGAATCGCTGCTGCCAGTTTCGCCAGATCAAAGTTAAGCAGTTCTGGTGAAATAAGCTCAAGCTCAATTCCTTTTTTCAGGAAAGTTTCAAGTGCTTCACCTTCATGCGTATCCGTAGGCAGACCCAGGAATTTCAAACCAGTCGCCACCAGATCATCACGCAACAAACGTGCGGTCACATAGGTGTAGTTCGGCTCTTGCTCGATCCGGGTACGGGTCGCCATCATCATGGTGGTGGAGATGTCAGACTCTTTTACACCGTTGTACAGGTTTTTCACGGTCTCATCGACAATGGCTTGTACATCAATTCCTTCAAGGCCCTCTGCTGCTTTAGTAACATGCGCAGTTAAAGCACTTAAATCAAGTGGCTTAAGTTGGCCTTCAGCATCGGTAATTTGCAGGGTCGGGTGATGGTGTGCACCTAACTGTTTACGTGCTTCAGAACGTTGTTCACGGTAAATGACATAAGAGCGTGCAACTTTCTGTTCGCCCGTACGCATTAGCGCAAGTTCAACTTGGTCTTGAATTTCTTCGATATGAATCGTTCCGCCAGAAGGTAAACGGCGTTTAAAGGTATTTAGTACCATTTCCGTCAGTTGCTCGATACGATCATGGATCCGGCTCGAGTCAGCGCTTTGCTGGCCTTCAACCGCCAAAAACGCTTTACCAATTGCGACAGAAATTTTTTCTGCATCAAAAGCGGCAACATCACCGGTGCGTTTAATCACCTGAAGTTGACCAGGAGTTGAAGTGATTACGCTCATGTTAGCATAGCTCCATTGTCATCTATTTTTATGTTTATGGACCGTTTGAACTGGGCAAGTTTCATGCACAGTGTTTGAGGAATAAACACAAGACCTAGTGGTTTTAAAATTAATTGAACACAAGATACGGGAAAATTTAGGGTAGATCAATATTGACATTTAGCTAAATATTTTTCTTAAGTTTTGCTTTAATCCTTGTAAAAATATCGCTATTTTTATTGATTTTTGTATAAGCCTTATCAGGCAAGGCATAGCATAACAAAGTCCCGAGAAAGTGCTTATAGATAACATTGTGGATAACTAAAAAGTGCTGAATCAAGCAGTCATATTTTGTTCATGTAATAGTTGTGTAAATCACAAATCAGATCTAAATCACTGTTTCAAGCATAGTTGCCCAAAAAATGCACGATAAAATATTACAAAATGCTATCTTGATGTATCAGTTTGGTGAGCGCTATCTTGTTTACAATGTAAACGTGTGTATATTGCAAGCATATTAAAAACGTATCTATTGGATTTCAAAAGGATACGCCTATAGCGTAGATCCACCAAATAAGGGGCAATACATGAGCCAAGAAGAAAAGTTACCCAAGATTTTAATTGTTGAAGATGATGAGCGTCTTGCTCGTTTAACGCAAGAATACCTCATTCGTAATGGACTTGAGGTTGGGGTGGAGCCGGATGGTAACCGTGCCATTCGCCGGATTATCGCTGAGCAGCCAGATATGGTGGTGCTGGATGTGATGTTACCAGGAGCGGATGGTTTGACCATTTGTCGTGAAGTGCGCCCGCATTATCATCAACCGATTTTGATGTTGACTGCGCGTACTGAAGACATGGATCAGGTTTTGGGTCTGGAAATGGGTGCAGATGACTATGTCGCTAAACCGGTTCAGCCACGTGTATTGCTGGCACGTATTCGTGCATTGCTGCGTCGTACTGACAAGGTGCCTGAAGATGAAGTGGCACAGCGCATCGAATTTGATGATCTGGTCATCGACAATGGCGGCCGTTCAGTGACTTTAAATGGCGATCTGGTTGATTTTACCAGTGCAGAATATGACCTGTTGTGGTTGCTTGCATCAAATGCTGGCCGTATTCTTTCCCGCGAAGATATTTTCGAGCGTTTACGTGGCATCGAATATGATGGTCAGGATCGTTCAATCGATGTGCGTATTTCGCGTATCCGTCCAAAAATTGGTGACGATCCAGAGAATCCGAAGCGTATTAAAACCGTGCGTAGTAAAGGTTATCTATTCGTTAAAGAAACTAATGGTATTTAAGCAAATGTACGTTGTTGCTTGAACGAGCAGGATAAACTATAGGTGTTTAAACACAGTATATTTTTGCGTATATACGCAGGACTCGTCATCCTTGTCGTGTTGGTGGCTGTGTTCGGCTATCTGTTGGTACAGATTATCAACTATCAGCGTGCGCAAGAATATCGTGAGTCTCTGACTGATGGTATGGCCTATATCATCAGTGAGGGTGTCGCGCGCCAGCCAAATCTTCAGCAAAAGATGGATTGGGTTTCCGATGCTTCTGATTTGCTGGAATTGCCAATTCACTATGTAGAAGCCAGTAAGGTGGATATCACCCGTGCTGAAGGTCGCCGTATTGCCGATCGTAAAGCCGTCGTGCGCTGGGATGCCAAAACCGGCATTGCCTATATTGTGGTGGGGCTGCGCGATGACCCGAATCATTACCTGTATATAAAGGCCGACAGTATTACCGAGCGCCAGATGAAGGCGCTGCCGGTCTTTATTCTGGATTATCTGGTCTATTATCCGGGTCAGGAAAAAGAATATCTGTCCGCTATTCAGGATCATTTTTCTTATCCGGTATCGATTGAAAATGTACAGAGCTTACCTTTAGATTCCGAGCAGATCGGGCGCTTGCGTCTTGATCACAGTATTATCCTGTATCGGGATAGTGCCTCAATCCGTGGCACCACCATTTCAATTATTTCGCCAATTCCAGGTTCGACCTCACAAGTCTTGGTGATGGGGCCGGTGCCATTGTTTAACTGGATGCCATTCCAGTTAGCGACTGGTATTACTTTATTGAGCCTGTTTGTGCTGAGTCTGGGGGTGTATGGTTTGTTGGTGCCAATGCAGCGCAAGTTGCGTGAAGTCAGCTATGCCTTAAACAAAATGAAAACCGGTAATATGTCATTGCGTCTTCCTGTAGAAGGAAGTGACGAAATGGCAACGCTAGCCTCTAGCTTTAACAATATGTCTGATCATATTCAGCGCCTGATTGAAGCCCAGCGTGAATTGATGCGTGCGGTTTCACATGAACTTCGTACACCAGTGGCGCGGATTCGTTTTGGTGTGGAAATGATGGCAGATGAAGATGATTACGATTATCGTCTGCAACAGGTCGAACAGATTGATAAAGATATTGAAGCGCTGAATACCCTGATTGACGAGATCATGACCTATGCCAAGCTAGAACAGGGCATGCCTTCGATCGAGTTTGAAAAGGTCAATCTGTTTGAAGTGCTGAATCAGGTAGCTCTGGAAACTGAAGCATTAAAAACCCAGAAAATCATTGAGCTACATTCAATGCCTGATGTGGTAGTTGAGGCAGAGCGCCGTTATCTGCATCGCGTAATTCAGAATCTGGTCGGCAATGCGGTGCGTTATTGCGACAATAGGGTGCTGATCAGTGGTGGTCTGGATCAGGATGGTCAGGCTTATGTCTCTGTTGAAGATGATGGCCCGGGAATTCCGGAAGTGGATCGTGCCCGAGTCTTTGAAGCCTTTGCCCGACTGGATGACAGCCGTACCCGTGCTTCGGGTGGTTATGGTTTGGGTTTATCCATTGTTAGCCGGATTGCGTACTGGTTTGGTGGCAAGATTCATGTGGATCAAAGTCCGAGCTTGGGTGGTGCGCGCTTTATCATGAGCTGGCCTGCACAGCGTTATGTAAAGAAGAGCAAGCGCAAGTTGGCAGAAAAGACTGAGGAAATCAGTGATCATTCAGCTTGATGTTATATAAATGCTTTTGAGTTATAAAAAAACGATGCCTGAGCATCGTTTTTTTATTGGGGAAGAATTTTATTCCTGAATGGTGGCATCCGGCTCAATCAATGGTTTGCCTTCTTTTAGGCCATGCAGGGCTTCAGGATTGAAGTCGATCATTAGCTTGGTATTTTTTCCATCAATGCTATAGCGCTGGATCAGCCTCTGATCACCAGATAAAGTTTCTACTTTGTATTCATCGGCAATATTCATGATGCCATCCAGATTAATGCTGGAAGAGGCATGATCCTCTTGAAACAGTGCATGGATATCGCGCAAGTCAAAAGCGACCTGACTTATATTGGGGTGTTTCTGGACATAATCTTGGATATGTCGCACCAGTAACTGGGCAAATAAAAAATAATTCGGCTTATGCGAGAAGCGTAGAGACATGCAAGGACTCCTTATTGTTACTTTATTAATGTCATTATGTGGCTTAGAAATACAAATAACATATTCTGAATCAGTCTGTTGGGTGTGTTGCAAAAAGATACAATTGCTTGCCTTGAGTGAGGCTGGGCTTAAAGTGCTTTAATCCAAGTTAAAATGTGAAAATCATGTTAAATATCAAATTAAATCAAAAGCTTTATCCGCTGAAAGTTATGGATAGAATAAGTTTTTGTCTGATTTTTCTTTGCTTTGGCCGTGAAAGGGGCTATATCTAAGCCAGAGGCCAAGCAAGAATGATCTGAAATGGATTTATTTTTCAGGAATGCTGTTTATAGAAAAATTAATAGAAAATTAAAACTTAATCCAATAAAACGATTAAATCGGATGTTGAGAGATCAAACGCAAATTAAATGCTGAAATGCCTAAAAAATCATCCCAAAGACTAAGGCTTATAAACTAGCAAGTGAAATCCAAAATCAGGTACAATTGGCGGGATTAATTTTGTGTTTGGTGTATTTGAAGGCCAATACATACATTCTTTGTTAACAAATAGGCCTGCCAGGAGTTATCCCCGCATGAGTGCTATTACTCCATACGAATGGGCAATTATTGCCTTCGTGATCGGCGTTACATTTTTATGCGTCTTTATGCTGACCGTCCCATTACTCCTCGGGGGTAAATCATGGGGCCGTGCCAAGCAGGAGCAGTTTGAGTCAGGTGTTGTTGGTGCAGGTGGGGCTCGTATCCGCTTGTCTGCAAAGTTCTATTTAGTTGCAATTTTCTTCGTGGTGTTTGATTTAGAAGCACTTTATCTATATGCATGGGCGGTTTCTGTTCGTGAAGTAGGTTGGATTGGTTTTGCAACTGCAGCTATCTTTATTTTAGTTTTACTTGTTGGTTTGGTTTACGAATTATCCACAGGCGCACTCAACTGGGCACCTTCAGACAAACGTAAAGCCGCAGGAATTAAAGCTAAGATTGGTTCGCCAAATATGGATCTAGCAGAAATTACGCGCTTTAACTCAATTGAAGAATTGGTAATCGACCCTACAGGTCAAATCCCAGCTCAATCCTCTGGTCGTGTGAAAAGCTCACCGGCTAAATCATCTGATAAGGAGTAAGACGGGATGAAATATACATTAACCCGTGCGAATCCGGATGCTGATCAATATCCACTTCAAGAGCGTATCCTTGTAGAAGATCCGTTACTTGAAGAAGAAGTGAATAAAAATGTATTCATGACTCGTTTAGAGGATGTGGTACATACAGCAGTCAACTGGGGTCGTAAAAACTCAGTTTGGCCGTTTAACTTTGGTACATCATGCTGCTATGTAGAGTATGCGACGACCTTAACCGGTGTGCATGACTTGTCACGTTTTGGTGCCGAGGTGATTCGTGCTTCACCGCGTCAGGCGGATTTAATGATTGTGGCGGGTACCTGCTTTGTGAAAATGGCGCCTGTCATTCAACGTTTGTATGAACAGATGCTTGAACCGAAATGGGTCATTTCAATGGGGGCATGTGCCAACTCAGGTGGGATGTACGACATTTATTCAGTGGTACAAGGTGTGGATAAAATCATCCCGGTCGATGTTTATGTTCCCGGCTGCCCACCACGTCCTGAAGCTTTGATTCAGGCATTAATGCTGTTGCAAGACCAGATTCAACTCGAGCGTCGTCCGCTTTCTGCGGTGATCGGTGATGATCTTAAGCCAGTGTATAAGCCAAAGATGATGCCGGAACGTGACCGTAAGAAAGATCAGCGTGTTGCTGTGAAGAACTTGCGCTCTATGGATGAAATTAAATAATTTAAACGACTGGTCTTTTTTGCTGCACCCGCTATGGGTGTAATTGTCGTTTAGGTTGACTGAATTTGTATTAAATAGGAAGCCAAGCCAATGGCTGAAACTGACATTGCTATGCCAGAATCAACACCAGTTGATTCACGCCCAGCATTTGCCATCATTGAAGAACTCAAAACCAAATTTGGTGAGAACTTCTATGTGCAAACGACTTTCGAGGATTTCCCGACAGTCTGGGTTGAGCGCGCACGTGTACAAGAAGTTTTAATGTTCTTGCGTACAGTATCACGTCCTTACGTGATGTTGTTCGACTTGTCTGCGGTAGATGAGCGTCTGCGTACGCACCGCGACGGTTTACCTGCGTCTGACTTCACAGTGTTCTACCACTTGTTGTCGCTCGAGCGTAATACTGACATTCGTATTAAGGTTGCCTTAGCTGAAAGTGATCTGAATCTTCCGACGGCAACCAACATCTGGCCAAATGCCAACTGGTACGAACGTGAAGCTTACGATATGTTTGGGATCAATTTCGAAGGGCATCCAATGCTCCGTCGTATCTTGTTGCCAACCTATTGGGAAGGTCATCCGCTACGTAAAGAATATTCTGCACGTGCGACTGAATATACCCCGTATTTACAAGACAAGGCCAAGCAGGACTACGAACAGGAACATCTGCGTTTCGTGCCTGAAGATTGGGGTATGAAGCGCGGTAATGCCGATGAAGACTTCATGTTCCTGAACTTGGGGCCTAACCATCCATCTGCGCACGGTGCATTCCGTGTAATTTTGCAGCTGGACGGCGAAGAAGTGAAAGACTGTGTGCCTGATATCGGTTATCACCACCGTGGTGTGGAAAAGATGGCTGAACGTCAAACCTGGCATTCATTCATTCCGTATACAGACCGTGTCGACTACTTGGGTGGTTGTGCACAAAACATGCCTTATGTGATGGGCGTGGAGCAAATGGCGGGCATTACTGTACCGGACCGTGCGCAATGTATCCGCGTGATGATGTCGGAATTGTTCCGTATCAATAACCACTTGTTGTTTATTGGTACTGCAATTCAGGATGCCGGCGGTATGACCCCAGTATTCTATATGTTCGCTGACCGTCAAAAGATTTATGACGCGATTGAAGCGATCACGGGTTACCGTATGCACCCAGCTTGGTTCCGTATTGGCGGTACTGCGCACGATCTTCCAAACAACTGGCAGCACCTCATTCGCGAAATCCTCGACTGGATGCCGAAGCGTATGAATGAATACTACACAGCTGCATTACGCAACTCTGTATTCATGGGTCGTACACAAGGTGTGGCGCAATATGACGCTAAATCTGCATTGGCTTGGGGTGTAACCGGTACTGGTCTTCGTGCAACAGGTATTGACTTTGACGTTCGTAAATATCGTCCGTATAGCGGCTACGAAAATTACGATTTCGAGGTTCCTTTAGAGTACGAAGGCGATGCTTATGCACGTGTCATGGTTCACTTCCGTGAAATCGAAGAATCACTGAAAATCGTCAAGCAATGTCTAGACAACATGCCGTCTGGTGCGTACAAAGCAGACCATCCACTGGCTGTTCCACCACCAAAAGACAAGACATTACAAGATATTGAAACCTTGATTACGCACTTCTTAAGCGTATCTTGGGGTCCTGTAATGCCGGCAGGTGAAGCATCTGTGATGGCGGAAGTGGTGAAAGGTGCGTCGAACTACTACTTGACTTCAGACAAGTCAACCATGAGTTACCGTACCCGTATTCGTACACCAACCTTCACGCATTTACAGCAAATGCCTTCTGTGATTAACGGCAGCCTCATGTCTGACTTAATCATTTATTTAGCGACCATTGACGTCGTAATGGCTGACGTGGATCGCTAAGGGGTAAACGCATTATGATGATTTTGACTGATAAAAAGCCACGTGTGAACGTTGAAGGAATTTTGACTGCGGACGAAATTCACGATATCGAACATCACATGGGGCACTATCCATACCCACGTGCGGCGTGTCTGGACGCGCTAAAGTGTGTACAACGCCGTAATGGCTGGGTAGATGATGCGCAAATGAATGCCATCGCGCAAATGCTGAACATGAGCGTTGCAGATCTGGAAGGTGTGGCAACCTTCTATAACCGTATTTACCGTCAGCCAGTTGGGCGTCACGTAATTTTGTTATGTGATTCGATTGCGTGCTTCTTGATGGGTGCGGAAACTTTGGCAGAAGCATTCCAGCGCGAATTAGGCATTCAGTTTGGTCAAACGACTGCAGATGGTCGCTTTACCTTGCTGCCAATTTGCTGCCTGGGCAACTGTGACAAAGGCCCAACCTTAATGATTGATGAAGACACGCACGGTCTGGTTGAAGTGACTTCGGTGAAACAGCTGTTGGAGAAGTATGTATGAATACTGAACCAAAACCAATTTATGGCGACGGTAACCCGGAAACGCATCCACTCACATGGCGTTTAAGCAAACAAGCGAACGTACGTAATGCCGATGATTACGAAGCGCTCGAAGGTTATGCAGGCTTTAAAAAAGCCCTGTCGATGTCGCCTAAAGATGTATTGGACGTGGTGAAAGCGGCGACTGTTAAAGGTCGTGGTGGTGCAGGCTTCCCGGCAGGCATCAAATGGTCACTGATGGCGCCAAATGACAATTCAGGTCCACGTTACCTGATTTGTAATGCCGATGAGATGGAACCAGGTACCTTCAAAGACCGTTTGTTGATGGAAGATCTTCCACATCAACTGATCGAAGGGATGCTGATCGCGGGTTATACGCTTGAAGCAACCCATGGTTATATCTTTATCCGTGGCGAGTACATCGAAGCGGCTCAGTACTTAAATGAAGCGCTTGAGCAAGTTCGTGCCAAAGGTTACTTAGGGGATAACATTCTGGGTACTGGCTGGAACTTCGAGTTACACGTGCATACCGGTGCAGGTCGTTATATCTGTGGTGAAGAAACTGCATTGATTAACTCGCTTGAAGGCCGTCGTGCCAACCCGCGTACCAAACCGCCATTCCCGCAAGTTGCAGGTGCTTGGGGTCGTCCTACGATTGTCAACAACGTAGAGACCTACAACAACTTACCCGCCATCATGCTGCGTGGCCCTGAATGGTATATCGGCTTGTCTGCGGGCAAATCGAAAGATCCAGGTACGAAAATCTATGGTGCATCAGGTAAAGTGAAATTCCCGGGTCTATGGGAATTGCCTTTTGGTACGACTGCGCGTGAAGTGATTGAAGATCACGCGGGTGGTATGCGCGATGGCTTAACGCTGAAAGCATGGTTACCGGGTGGTGCATCAACGGACTTCCTGGCGGCCGAGCATATCGATCTTCCGATGGATGCGGAAAGCATCATGAAAGCAGGTTCTCGTTTGGGAACATGTCTGCTCATGGTGGTTGATGAAACCCAATGTATGGTTTCAGCAACACGTAACCTAGAAGAGTTCTTTGCACGCGAATCATGTGGTTTCTGTACCCCTTGCCGTGATGGCTTGCCTTGGGCAGTGAAAGCGTTAAAAGCGCTGGAAAATGGCACAGGTAAACAGGAAGATATCGATCACTTACAAGAGTTAACGCGTAAGCTTTGGATCGGTAAGACTTTCTGTGCCCACGCACCGGGTGCAATGGAACCGCTCATGGGCGCACTCAAACATTTCCGTGGCGAATTTGAAGCGAAGGTGGTGAATGCCGCTGCTCAAGTTAGCTCCGTAGAACAAGCTTAAGGAATTCGACTATGGCTACAATTCATGTCGATGGCAAATCGTATGAAGTCAACGGCTCGGAAAACTTGCTACAAGCATGTTTGAGTCTTGGCATTGATATCCCATACTTTTGTTGGCATCCGTCCTTAGGTTCTGTCGGTTCTTGCCGTCAATGTGCCGTGACTCAATACGCGAATCCGGAAGATACCCGTGGTCGTTTGGTCATGTCATGTATGACGCCTGCATCTGACAATACCTACATCTCGATTGAAGACAAAGAAGCAAAAGATTTCCGTGCTTCGATTGTTGAATTCTTGATGACCAACCACCCGCACGACTGTCCGGTCTGTGAAGAGGGTGGTCACTGTCATTTACAAGATATGACCGTAATGACGCAGCATGACCGTCGTCGCTACCGTTTCACCAAACGTACCCATTACAACCAAGAGCTTGGCTCATTCATTTCTCACGAAATGAACCGTTGTATCGCCTGTTACCGTTGTGTGCGTTATTACAAAGACTATGCAGGTGGTACGGACTTCGGCGTGTATGCCAACGCATCACGTGTGTATTTCGGTCGTCCAGAATCAGGCACTTTAGAATCTGAATTCTCGGGTAACCTGACTGAAGTTTGTCCAACAGGTGTATTTACCGATAAAACTCATTCGGCACGTTATAACCGTAAATGGGACATGCAATATGCGCCAAGCGTATGCCAAGGCTGTTCTTCAGGTTGTAACATTTCTCCGGGTGAGCGTTATGGTGAACTTCGCCGTGTCGAAAACCGTTTCAATGGTGAAGTTAACCAATACTTCCTATGCGATAAAGGCCGTTTCGGTACAGGTTATGTGAACCGCGAAGACCGTCCGCGTCAGCCACAATTCCGTAAAGGTGCGACTGTAGAAACTGTTTCAGTAGATGCAGCACTTGATACGGTGATTGCAAATATCCAGGACAAAAAAGTTTTGGGGATTGGTTCACCGCGTGCATCACTTGAATCAAACTTCGCGCTGCGTGAGTTGGTGGGTCAAGAGAACTTCTCAACAGGTTTATCTCAAAAAGAGCAAAATCTGGTTGAACTTGCAGCTTCAATCATGCAAACCGAGGGTGTTTACAACCCGAATATGCGTGAAATTGAAAGCTATGATGCAGTTCTGATCTTAGGTGAAGATTTAACCCAAACTGCGCCTCGTATGGCTTTATCTGTTCGCCAAGCTGCGAAAAATAAAGGCAAAGAGATGGCAGCGGAACGTCGTACCCAGGAATGGCTGGCTGAGCCGGTACAACGTATTGCTCAAGATGCGAAATCTCCGATTTACATCCTGGCTGCGACACAAACCCGTTTGTCTGACGTAGCGGAAGGCGAAGTGGTTGCTTCTCCAAACGACATCGCGCGTTTAGGTTTTGCTGTTGCTGCGGGCGTGAAGGGTGAAGCAATTCTCGGTTTAGATGACGATGCGAAAGCATTTGCACAAACGATTGCCGACACCTTAAAAGCTGCGAAAAAACCATTGATCATCTCGGGTACCAGCTTACAAGATGCATCAATCATGGAAGCTGCTGCACAAGTTGCACAAAATCTGGGTAATGCAGGCTTGACCTTGACAGTTCCTGAAGTGAACTCGATGGGTATGGCAATCTTCGGTGGTCAAAGCTTAGAGCAAGCCTTTGCACAAGATTATGATGCAGTGATCGTGGTTGAAAACGATCTGTATCGTCGTCTACCTGCTGCACAAGTGGATGCTGCACTTTCAGGCAAAGACGTGATTGTTTTAGATCACTCTGAAACTGAAACAGTGAAAAAAGCCGACATCGTGCTTTCTGCTGCAAGCTTTGCTGAAGGTGATGGTACGGTGGTATCGCAAGAAGGCCGTGCACAACGTTTCTACCAAGTGTATGACCCGAGCTACTACAATCCTGAATTGGCAATCAAAGAATCTTGGCGCTGGTTACACGCTCTGGAAACAGGCGTGAAAGGCAAAGCGATTTCTTGGACGTTGCTGGATGATGTGATCGAGTCAGTTGCGAAAAATGTACCTGCTTTAGACGGTATTTTGGATGTAGCACCAGATGCGGGCTTCCGTGTCCATGGTCTTAAAGTAGCACGTGAACCACGTCGTTACTCAGGTCGTACTTCGATGCGCGCGCCATTGTCTGTCCATGAGCCAAAACAGCCAGTGGACAAAGACTCTGCATTAACCTTCTCGATGGAAGGTTATGTCGGAACTCAAACACCTTCAGCACTGGTACCATTTGCATGGTCTGCCGGCTGGAACTCGCCGCAAGCCTGGAACAAATTCCAGGACAATGTCGGTGGTCATTTGAAAGGTGGTGATTCAGGCGTTCGTTTATTCGACCGTTTGGCAAAACGTCCGGCACGTACCTTTGTTGCACCGGCACCTGTTTTGGTTAATGCTGAAAGCTTCCGCCTAGTTCCAATGCACCATATTTTTGGTTCAGGTGAATTCACCGTAAAAACACCAGCAATGGAAACACGTATTCCTGAAGCGGTATTTGCAGTGGGTGAGCAGGATGCAGCACGCTTAAATGTTCAAGATGGTCAGACAATCACGGTGAAAGCAGGTGAGACGTCAATCGTTCTTCCAGTTCAAGTGATTGAATATTTACCGACAGGTTATATTGGCTACCCAATCGGTCTGGCACCGACGGTATCTCTTGCAGAGCCTGTTTCAGTCGCGGTAGGAGTGTAATTCATGGAACAAGAATTAATCCGTCAAACGCCGCTGTGGGCTGAAAACTGGCCAATTGCCTATTCAGTCATTCAAGCGATTGTGATCTTGCTGGTTGTAGTACTGATCGCTGCGTTGATGTCTTTTATTGAACGTCGTTTACTCGGCTTGTGGCAAGACCGTTACGGTCCGAACCGTGTCGGTCCGGGCGGTATGTTCCAGATTGTTGCCGACATGCTGAAAATCATGTTCAAGGAAGACTGGACACCAAAATTTGCTGACAAACTGACTTTCCGTATGGCGCCAGCAGTTGCGATGGCAACTGCTGTGCTGTCGTTCATGGTTATTCCTGTTTCACCTTATCTAGGTGTGGCAGACATGAGCATCGGCCTGTTGTTCTTTATGGCAATGGCAGGTATTGCAGTCTATGCAGTACTGTTCGGTGGCTGGTCATCCAACAACAAATACGCCTTACTCGGTGGTTTACGTTCTGCGGCTCAGACCATTTCTTATGAAGTGTTCCTGGGGATCTCGCTGATGGGTGTGGTGGCAATTGCCGGCTCATTCAACATGCGTGAAATCGTTGAAGCACAACGTGATGTCTGGTTCGTGGTGCCTCAGTTCCTTGGCTTCCTGATCTTCGTGGTTGCGGGTGTTGCGGTGACGCATCGTCATCCATTTGACCAACCAGAAGCAGAACAAGAACTGGCTGAAGGTTACCATGTCGAATACGGCGGCATGAAGTGGGGGATGTTCTTCGTTGCGGAATACGTCAACGTAGTACTAATCTCTGCTTTAATCGTGACGTTATTCTTCGGTGGCTGGCTCGCGCCATTCAACCTTGAAATTCCGTTCCTTCCAGCAGCATTCTGGTTCATTATCAAAACAGCATTCTTTGTAATGATGTTCGTGTTGGCACGTGGTTCATTAATGCGTCCACGTTATGACCAGGTAATGAATTTTGGTTGGAAAATTTGCTTGCCATTAGCTCTAGTCAACCTGTTGGTGACTGGTGCCGTGATCTTGTGGTAAGGGCAGGGAGAACAAAATGTTTAAATTTCTAGCTGGATTTGGATCGATTGTTCGTTCGCTTTGGATGGTGTTTAGCCATGTAACGCGTAAACGTGACACGATTTTATATCCAGAAGTGCCGGCCGAAGAAATCGTGCCACCACGTTTCCGTGGTCGTATTGTATTAACGCGTGACCCTGATGGCGAAGAGCGTTGTGTCGCATGTAACCTGTGTGCGGTTGCCTGTCCGGTAGGCTGTATCTCATTACAAAAAGCAGAACGTGAAGATGGTCGCTGGTATCCGGAGTTTTTCCGTATCAACTTCTCACGTTGTATTTTCTGCGGTATGTGTGAAGAAGCCTGTCCAACCACAGCCATTCAAATGACCCCGGATTTCGAACTCGGTGAATATGTTCGTCAAGACCTGGTCTATGAAAAAGAACACTTGCTGATTTCTGGTCCTGGTAAATATCCTGACTATAACTTCTACCGTGTCACCGGTATGGCAGTTGCAGGCAAGGACAAAGGTCAAGCACAGCGTGAAAGTGCACCTGTTGATGTACGGAGTCTATTACCATGATGTGGCCATTTTATTTAATGGCCCTTGTGGCCATTGTCTCTACGGTTCGCGTGGTGACTAACGCGAATCCGGTACATGCTTTATTAAGCCTGATCGTATCCTTGCTTGCTGTTGCAGGCATGTTCATGATTGTTGGTGCGCCGTTCGCGGCTGCCCTCGAAATTATTGTCTATGCTGGCGCGATCATGGTGTTGTTCGTGTTCGTGGTGATGATGCTGAATCTGGGTGAACAAACCGTTGAACAAGAACGTAAATGGTTAACTTCATCGGCTTGGGCTTATCCGGCGCTGATGAGCTTCCTGATCGGTCTGGTACTGGTATGGGTATTAAACTCTGATTACGCACAGCCTTCACTGGTAATGGGTGTGGAAATGGTGGGCCCGAAAGCCGTGGGTCAAGCACTCTTTACGCAATACTTGTTGTTGGTTGAAGTTGCCGCGATGTTATTGCTTGCTGCCTTGGTAGCTGCATTCCATTTGGGTAAACGTGAACCAGATGCAGAAGAGGAAAAAGAATAATGGGCAACATCCCTTTAGAGCATGGTTTGATCGTTGCATCTATTCTCTTTGCACTGGGTTTTTACGGTGTAATGGTGCGACGCAACCTACTATTTATTTTAATGAGCCTTGAAATCATGATGAACGCTGCTGCTTTAGCGTTCGTCCTGGCGGGCAGTGCATGGGCACAGCCAGATGGTCAGATCATGTTTATCCTGATCCTGACGCTTGCTGCGGCAGAGGCTTGTATTGGTCTTGCGATCGTCCTTCAGTTCTATCATCGCTTCCATCACCTGGATGTGGATGCTGCTAGTGAGATGCGCGGATGAGTTATTTATATCTAACAATTTTATTTCCGCTCATTGGTTTTGTCCTGTTAGCGGCGGGGCGTAACAAGCTTCCGGAATCTGTTGCAGCGATGATTGGTGTCGGTGCAGTCGGTTTATCTGCACTGTTCGCACTGATTGCGGGTATGGACTTTGTGAATAATGGTTCAACTGCAGTAGTACAACATCTCTGGACCTGGTTCAGTGTTGGCGGTTTTGCTCCGGGCATCAGCTTGCAGCTGGATGGCTTGTCTTTATTGATGCTGGGCATGGTCACTGGTGTGGGTTTCTTGATTCACATCTTTGCATCATGGTACATGCGCGGTGAAGAAGACTTTGCACGTTTCTTCTCTTATTTCAACCTGTTCGTTGCCAGCATGTTGCTTCTCGTTCTTGGCGATAACTTGGCGTTATTGTTCTTAGGTTGGGAAGGTGTAGGTCTGTGTTCATACCTGCTGATTGGTTATTACTACCAGAACCCTGCAAATGGTCTGGCGGCAATCAAGGCGTTTACTGTTACCCGTATAGGTGACGTATTCCTGCTGATTGCCATGTTCCTGATCTTCCAGCAATTCGGTACTTTGAACATTCAGTACATCGTTGAAAATGCAGCGACTGTAATGACGCAAAGTTCTTCGCTGACCATCTGGACAGCATTGTTATTGTTCTTGGGTGCGGCAGGTAAATCTGCACAGATCCCATTACAAACATGGTTAGCCGATGCAATGGCAGGTCCAACACCTGTTTCTGCATTGATCCATGCTGCAACCATGGTAACGGCGGGTGTTTACCTGTGCTGCCGTCTGTTTGCAGTCTTTGAACTTGCGCCAGAAGTGATGGTGTTTATTTCGATCACAGGTGCGGTGACCTTGCTTGTAGCTGGTTTTGCTGCATTGGTTCAGACCGACATCAAACGTATTCTGGCTTACTCAACCATGAGTCAGCTCGGTTATATGTTTATGGCAGTAGGTGCTGAAGCATACCAGGCGGGTTTATTCCACATGCTGACTCACGCATTCTTCAAGGCACTCTTGTTCTTGTCGTCTGGTGCGGTGATTTTGGCTTACCATCACGAACAAAACATCTTCAAGATGGGCGGTTTGTTCTACAAGAACAAATTCCTGTTTGCATGTTTCGCGATTGGTGGCGGTGCCTTGGCAGCGATTCCATTCCTGACCATTGGTTTCTTCTCAAAAGATGCAATTCTTGCTGCAGTCTGGACGCAAAGTCATATTGCTGGTTTACCAGTGTATAACACGCTGTACTGGGTCGGTGTTGCAGGTGCTTTCTTAACCTCGATTTATACATTCCGTCTAATCTGGGTGGTATTCTTCGGCAAAGAAAACACGCCTTATCATGAAATCAAAGGTGCAACTTACTGGGCGCCACTGGCGATTCTTGCTGTCCTTTCGACAGGTCTGGCAATCGTACTGAAAGCACCCGTGATGAGCATTCTAGATGCAGCCCAAATTCCAGCCTTCATTATTCCTGAAGCGCTTGAAGCAGGTGCACATGGTGCTGAATACATCGCCATTGCTGTTGCATTGACGGGTCTTGTGGTCGGTGTGGTGCTGTTCGCTTTTGCTTACAATGCAGTCAAACGTTTTGCTGCCACTTCTGTAGGTGCGGGTCTGGTTAATATCTGCCGTAATGCATTAGGTTTCGACAAGCTTTATGACCTGATTTTCGTCAAGCCATATTTGCTGTTCGCTAAACTGTTCGGTCGTGATCCAATTGATGGCTTATGGCTGGTACTTCCTGCACTGGTCAAAAGTGGTCACAGCTTTACAAGTTCACGTCAAACCGGTTCACTGCGTGAATATGCATCTAGTATGGGGCTCGGTGTCGTTGTCCTACTGATGATCTTGATCGTGATTCAGGTCGTGGGGAAATAAAATGGAAGCTCCAAACAATATTATTTTGCCGGCTCTGATCCTCATTCCGTTCATTGCAGGTTTCATATGCTGGTTGGTCGATAAACTCGACCAACACTTGCCGCGTTATATCGCGCTAATCGGTATGCTGGTGACTTTGGTTTTGACCATCGTCCTTTGGCAGACTGGTACCTATAACTATGAATTAGGCGCTGCGACACCTTCGTGGGCTGCCGAATTCAAACTGCCTTGGATTCAGACCCTTGGCATTAACATTCACTTAGCCGTGGATGGTTTATCACTTCTTATGGTTGGTTTGACTGCACTCCTGGGTGTGCTGGCAGTCGGCTGTTCATGGGGGGAGATTCAAAAAAACGTTGGTTTCTTCCACTTGAACCTTTTATGGTCTTTGGGTGGTGTGATCGGTGTATTCCTGGCGATTGACCTGTTCCTGTTCTTCTTCTTCTGGGAGATGATGCTGGTGCCGATCTACTTCCTGATTGCCCTTTGGGGTCATAAAGGGGCAGAAGGCAAGTCACGTGTTTATGCAGCAAACAAGTTCTTCATTTACACGCAGGTTGCCGGTTTGGTGATGCTGATTGGTATCCTGGGTCTGGTGACTGTAGGCTATACCATGACTGGCGAAATCCGTTTCGACTACAACTATTTATTAGGTGTGGCGAATACGCTTGACGCTCAGGTTCCAGCGCTTGCTTATGCATTCATGATCTGTTTATTCATCGGTTTTGCGGTAAAACTTCCAGTTTTCCCATTACACGGCTGGTTACCAGATGCGCATGCGCAAGCACCAACAGCGGGTTCTGTTGACCTTGCAGGTATCTTGATTAAAACTGCGGCGTACGGTTTATTGCGTTTCGTGATTCCGTTCTTCCCGGCAGCTTCGGCTCAGTTTGCAGATATCGCGATCATTCTGGGTTTAATCGGTATCTTCTACGGTGCCTGGTGTGCTTTCCAGCAAACCGACATGAAACGCTTACTAGCGTACACATCTATTTCCCACATGGGCTTTGTTTTACTTGCGATTTACGCAGGTAACATCCTGACCTTCCAGGGTCTGATGATCATGATGTTGGCACATGGTATTTCCTCTGCTGCACTGTTCATTATGTGTGGTCAGGTATATGAGCGTGTGCATACGCGTGACATGCGTTTGATGGGGGGGATGCGTGGTCAGTTCCCGTATCTTGCATTCTTCCTGATGTTCTTTGTTGCGGCGCTTGTCGGTATTCCAGGTCTGGGTAACTTCATTGGTGAGTTCCTGATCTTGATGGGTGCTTATGCACAATTCCCGGCGTTCACTATTCTTGCGGCAATCAGTCTGGTCTTTGCAGGTCTGTATGGTCTGATCCTGATTCACAAAGCCCTGTTTGGTGTGCCAAACGAAGCGCAAAAACAGCACTATACACATCCGTTAAAAGATCTGAATGCACGTGAAATCGCGTTATTGTTGATCTGTGCGTTTGGTCTACTTTGGCTTGGTCTATACCCACAAAGCTTCCTTGATGTGTCTAACTCAAGCATGGCGTGGTTAGCGAATAGCTACATTCCAGTTCAAGAAGTGGTTGAAGTTGCTGATCAGGTAACGACTCAACTTGAAAATGTGGAGATCCAATAAGCCATGAACTTCACAATGTCTTTTTCTGAGCTTATGCCGCTCGCACCTGTGATGATCGTGTCGTTAACTGCGATCGTCGTGATGTTGCTGACGGCAATCAAGCGTAACCATAATCTTGTTGCGACGACGACTGTTGTTGGTCTGAACTTAGCAGCGTTCTATATCATCTTCGTTCTGTTGGCAGGCACATTTGCACCTGCCAATGTGATGAATCTGTTCATCGTAGATCCATTTACGATGTTGTACCAGTTTGTGATTCTGATTGCTGCACTTGCCTGTAGTACCTTGTCACACGCGTATATCGAAACTTATAAAGATAACCGTGAAGAGCTGTATATCTTGATGTTGATATCTGTCGCGGGTGCAATGTTAATGGTGGCAAGCTCGCACTATGCATCATTCTTTATTAGTCTTGAGTTGATGTCGATTCCTGTATACGGCCTGTTGGCATATACACATCAACGTTCTCAATCGCTTGAAGCAGGTGTGAAATATCTGGTGCTTTCAGCAACTGCGTCTGCAATGCTGCTGATGGGTATGGCATATATTTATGCCTACACAGGTACTTTAAGTTTCGTTGCTGAACCGGGCAAACTGTTTACTGTATTCAGTCAGCCAGCTGTGGTAATTGGTCTGGCCTTAATTGTATTTGCTGTGGCATTTAAATTATCGTTGGCACCATTCCACAAATGGACACCAGACGTCTACGCAGGTGCACCAGCACCAATCGCGACTTTCCTTGCAACTGTGGCAAAAGTGGCGATGATTGGTCTGTTTGTTCGTTATGTTTTGTCTTCAGGTTTGATCCTGGCAGACAGCTTCGTAACGATCATTTCGATTATTGCAGTATTGTCGATTCTTGCAGGTAACTTGCTGGCTGTTCGCCAAGTGAACCTGAAACGTATTCTGGCATACTCTTCAATTGCGCACTTTGGTTATTTGCTGGTTGCCATCGTCAGTTCACGTAATACCGATTTCTTACAGGTTCAAGGTTTTGTGACTTTTGAAAGTGTAAACGTGTATGTGATTACTTATGTATTAACCACGATTGGTGCTTTCGGTGTTGTGACGCTGATGTCGAGTCCGTATAACAATACGGATGAAGCGGGTAGTCTGGCTGAATACCGTGGTCTGTTCTGGCGTCGTCCAGTCCTGACTGCTGTATTAACTGTAATGATGCTGTCTCTTGCTGGTATTCCTTTAACTGCCGGCTTTATCGGTAAGTTCCTGGTGATTAAAACTGCAGTTGCAGGCGAGGCTTGGTTCCTGACTGCAATGGTGATCCTGGGTTCAGGTATTGGTTTGTATTACTACCTGCGCGTGATGGTCGTGCTGTACATGACACCACCTGAAACACCACGTCTAGATGCGGTGAATCATTGGGGTCAAAAAGTCGGCGGTATCATGGTATTACTTGCTGCACTTGCGGTACTTGTGATTGGTGTTTATCCAGATCCAGTGATTGCGATTTCTAAATATGCGTTCTTCGCAATATCACCTGAATTACAGCAATTCATTTTCACTTTGGTTCAAAGTGGTTTTAACTAATATCTGCGAAGATTGACGTTATTACAAAAAAGCCTCCATGATTGGGGGCTTTTTTATTTATACAAATCAATAAAAGCCTTTATAATAGCGGAAATTTATCTTTAACCTTTTAGGTGTTCTCCTGTGGCAATCCATGAAATCCGTCATCCGCTCATCCGACATAAGCTCGGTTTACTCCGTCGTGCAGATATCAGTACCAAAAACTTCCGCGAGTTAGCTCAAGAAGTGACCATGCTTCTGACTTATGAAGCGACTAAAGACCTGCCAATGGTTGAACATGATATTGATGGCTGGAATGGTGCTGTCACAGTTGACCGTATTGCCGGTAAAAAAATCACGGTTGTGCCGATTCTACGTGCCGGTATTGGCATGCTGGATGGTTTCTTAAATCTGATTCCAAGTGCAAAAGTATCTGTACTCGGTTTAGAGCGTGATGAAGAAACCCTGGAAGCCCGTACTTATTATAAAAAACTGGTTCCAGACGTACAAAACCGTATCGCGATGATCATTGATCCGATGTTGGCGACAGGTTCTTCTCTTGTAGCTGCAATTGATGTACTCAAAGCCAGTGGCTGTAAAGACATTCGTGTTATGGTTCTGGTTGCCGCACCGGAAGGTATTAAGCGTGTAGAGGCTGCACATCCTGATGTGATCATGTTCACTGCATCAATCGACAGCGGTTTAAATGAAAATGGTTATATCGTTCCGGGTCTTGGTGATGCTGGCGATAAAATCTTTGGTTCAGTTCAGAAAGACTAATTTTTGAACAGGACGAAAAAAGGGGCTACTACAGCCTCTTTTTTATATAATGTAGATCGGGCATTTTCAGCATAGGACAACAGCATGAAAGATGAATTATATCAGGGCAAAATCAAACAGTACGACCCTGCAAAAGGTTTTGGTTTTATTGGTTCAGCTGAGGGAGATGTGTTCTTCCATATTTCAGACTTTCCTGCGGCAGAAGGCGAGCCAAAACGCAATGAACGTGTGAAATTTAATGTGGTAGAAAATGGCGATAAGTATAAAGCCATTAAGATTGAACGTGTTGAGGATACTTCAAAGAAAGCTAAAAAATCTAAGGTCGCTGCACATAACCAGTCAATTACTTCCGCATTACTATCAAATCTCAAGCGTTAATTAACCGTGAATTTGACTAAATGAAGAGGCGTTTTCGCCTCTTTTTTTATCTAAAAATTCATGAACTATAGTCTTACCTCAGGTTTTGTAACTTAAAGCTTATACTTCGTTACGCAAACAATAAAACATCTACCAAAGCGCTACAATCATCTCTATTTCTTCTCACTTAAAATACTATCTGTTGATTTATAGGGATAAATGTCATGTTTAGGAATGGAAAAATTAAAACTTATGATTCCGAACGTGGTACAGGCAGCATTGAGTTAGCAGATGACGCTCAAGAACTAAGTTTTAGGCTACAGGATTTACCTTCACCTGAAATTGATCCTCAAATTGGAGAACTGCTTAAATTTAGAATGATTCCTCATCAGGAAACCATAATATTGGACAATATGGTACGCCTAGATGTCAAAGTACAGGACGAGTTTGTAGCGGAAGTTGTGGCATTACCATATTTGGCACCCACAATATCTGTTCCGTTAAAGCGTTCAATTCTTTTTAGCCCAACGCTATGGTTGGCACTGGTATCCGCAGTTGGTTTTATAATTTTGGGTGAAGTATAAATTTAAACCAGAAATTTTTAATTTTCTATTTTTAACTCGGTATTTCTCTATTCTTCAATTTAAAAAAGCGCCTATAAGTGCTTTTTTGGTTTTTCTATTAAAGAATTTCATAAAAGCTTTTTGATGTATTTTTTATTACAATTATTAAAAATATCAAAGACAAGAGTGAATTATGTTTCAAGAGGGGAAAATCAAAACCTATCACGAAGCACGTGGTTTTGGTTTTATTCAAATCGAAGGGGAATCTAAAGACTTATTTTTTCACATTAAAGACTTTCCCAATCAAAATATTCCACTAAAAATTGGGGAAAAATTAAAGTTTTTAATGGTTGAAGATAATGGAAAGTTTAAGGCAGACCATATTGTCCGGCTGGATATTAAATCAAAATTGGTTATTAAGCAGAATAATGATTTATATGAAGATCCTGAAGTACATGTTTCTCCACGTTATGAAAAGACAAAATCATCAACTCGATCCAAACTAATCACAATATCGGGACTAATTATTATTGCGATTCTTGTTGGGCTTGTTTATAACAAATACCAAAGCTACCAAGTTCAAAAACAGCAGAAGCTTGAACAACTGATGGTAGAGCAGCAACGAATCGTAGTTGAGCAGCGAGCGGCACAAGGTGATTTAGCTATGGAGGGATTATCTGAGCAGGGTAGGCAGAATCTAGAAAATCGTGGTGCTGAGTTACCAAGCCAAAGTTACTCTATTAATCCGAAAACTTCAGAGACGGCTTCGCAATCTATATCTCAATTCAAATGTGATGGAAGAGAACATTGTAGCCAGATGGGTTCTTACGAAGAGGCTTTATTTTTTATCCGGAACTGTCCAAATACTAAAATGGATGGTGACAGCGATGGCATCCCGTGTGAAAGCCAATTTTAAGATAGAATAAAAAGCACCTTAAGGTGCTTTTTGATTGAAAACAAATTTAGGCTTCACAGAAATTCATAAAGGCTCTCAGGCCTGGCCCCTGATATTTCTGGCGATGTACCAGCATAAACAATGGACGCGTTAAAGACCAGAACGGAGTATTGAGAATCACCAGTTGACCTTTCTCGCGTAAAGGCTCAATCGCAAGTTTGGAAATACAGGACATGCCGATTCCGCCGGCTACGATTTTCAAAATTGCTTCATTATGGCCAAGTGTCAGACGGATATTGGCATCCGGCACGTCTTTCAAAATGGCATTATCAAAGACTTCGCGAGTACCTGAACCTTCTTCGCGCAGAATCCACTCTACAGATTTGAAATCTTCCGCGGTCAGCTCACGGTTCAATTGCGCTAGGGGATGATCCGGTGCACAGCACACCGCCAGCTCATCATCGCGCCAATGGATACATTGCAGTTGTGGCAGATGACAGGAGCCTTCGATCAAGGCCAGATCCAGCTGGAACTGATTCACCGCTTCAATCATTTGACGGGTATTACCAACTTGCAGCTGTAAATGCGCTTGAGGCTGAATTTTTAGAAAATCGGCCATCAGGTCAGGAATCAGGTAATCTGAAATGGTCAGGGTTGCACCTAAACGTAAATCGATACTTTGAAGCTCACCTTTCGCAACCTGTTCAAAAGATTCGCATCGACCTAAAATTTCCAGCGCTTGAGGGAGAAGAAAGCGCCCCAAGTCATTGAGCTGTAAACGTTTGCCTAGACGGTCAAATAATGGAGCACCCAGACCATCTTCCAGATCTGCTAAAGCCATACTAGCCGCACTTTGAGTAAGTTTGACGGCATCGCTAGCCTTCGTTACGGTACCCTCTTGTGCCACTGCTACAAAAACAGCCAATTGGCGTAAAGTCATGCGCATGAGTAGAGCCTTAACATTTAAAAAATATTAATAAATTATATTGCCATGCTACCATGAGCACAGTCTTTCATGCCACGTTGAAATCATGTCAATTGAAAAATTTAGCCTAGAAAAAGTTTTATCTGTACACCGCTGGACCAATACATTATTCAGTTTCACCATGACACGCCCGGCACACTTCAAATTCACTGCGGGGCAATTTGCGCGTATTGGCCTGCAGGTGGGAGATGAACTGGTGGTTCGTGCCTATTCGGTGGTGTCATCTCCTTTTGATGAAACTCTGGAGTTTTTTTCGATTGTGGTTCCAGAAGGTAAATTTACCTCCAATTTACAGCACCTTAAAGTAGGGGATGAGCTGTTTCTGGAAAAAATTCCCTATGGTTATCTGACGCTGGCCCGTTATCAGTTGCCCTTACCCAAAGACTTGTGGTTATTGGGCACTGGAACTGGTCTGGCACCGTTTCTGTGCATGTTGCAAGACTTTGAAACCTGGAGCAAATACGAAAAAATCAATCTGGTATATAGCGTGCGTAGCCGGGCTGAACTCGCTTATGTGGAACGGATTCAGGAAATTGCCGAAACCTTTGGCGAAGGACATAGCGGATTTAAATTTATTCCGATTATTACCCGTGAGCCTGATGCACCTTTGCACGATCGTTTACCGGTGCTGATTGCCAATGGTGAACTGGAAAAAGCCGTAGGTATGCAGCTCAATCCGCAAACCACCCATGTCATGCTTTGCGGTAACCCGGAAATGGTCGATGATACCAAAGAAGCCTTAAAAGCCCGTGGCCTGATCATGAACCGGCGTGGCGAAGGCAATATTGCAGTCGAGAATTATTGGTAAGTCTGAATTGCAGATAAAAAAGCTCATCCTTGGATGAGCGTTTTTATCTGCAAGGTGAATAATGACAGCTTAGTGCAGAATCTTGTTCAGGAATTGCTGGGCACGCTCACCACGCGCTGTATTAAAGAAATCATCTTTACTGCAATCTTCCACAATTTTTCCCTGATCCATAAAGATGACCCGGTTGGCAACCTGTCGGGCAAAGCCCATTTCGTGGGTGACACACATCATGGTCATGCCTTCTTTGGCCAGACCGACCATGACATCGAGCACCTCATTAATCATTTCAGGGTCAAGCGCAGAAGTTGGTTCATCAAACAACATGGCAATCGGATCCATGCTCAGCGCACGGGCAATCGCGACACGTTGCTGTTGTCCGCCAGAAAGTTGTGCCGGGAATTTATTGGCCTGTGCACTTAAGCCGACACGATCCAGATAGGCAAGTCCTTTCTGTTTGGCTTCGGCTTCAGAACGACCCAATACCTTGATCTGGGCAATGCTCAGGTTCTCGGTAATACTGAGATGCGGGAACAATTCAAAATGCTGAAATACCATGCCCACGCGACTTCTTAGTTTATTTAAATTGGTTTTCGGATCATTAATTTTAATTCCATCGACCAGAATACTGCCTTGCTGAACAGGTTCCAGACCATTGACAGTTTTAATCAGGGTGGATTTTCCTGAACCAGAAGGACCACAAACCACCACCACTTCACCTTGCCGAATCTGGGTGGTGCAGTCGGTCAGTACCTGAAAATCTTTATACCATTTACTGACATGCTGGAGGTCAATCATGACTTTGGCTTCGTTCATACAGTTAACCTCTGCTGTAATTTTTTAACAATATAGGTGGCGATCATACTGATGGTGAAATAGACCAAACCGGCAAAAAGAATATATTGGGTGAGTAAGCCCATCAGGTCACCACGTACATAATTGCTGCGGAAAAAGTCCAACAGGCCAATTGCATACACCATGGTGGAATCCTGAAACAAAATAATGGTCTGTTGTAATAATAGCGGTGTCATTTTGCGAAAGGCCTGAGGCAGTACAATCAGGCGCATGGACTGGCCATAGCTCATGCCGAGGGCAGAGGCCGCATCTGTTTGTCCCTTAGGAATAGACTGGATTCCGGCACGGACAATTTCGGAAAAATAGGCGGCTTCAAACAGCATAAAAGCCACAATACTGGACACCAGTGCCGTATCCATGGTCAGATATTTTCCAGTCACCCCAGTATAGATAAAAGGCACAGCGAAGTAGAACCACATCAGTACCAGCAGCAGGGGAATCGAACGGAACAGATTGACATAACCCTTGGCAATCCAGTTCAACACCTTGATTGAAGACAGCCGCATCAATGCCAGTAAGGTGCCAATAAAGACCCCGCCAATAGTGGCAAAAAATAAGACTTTTAAAGTAATACTCAGACCATGCCATAGGGCAGGTGCGGATAATTGTAAATCCTGAAAAAATGCAGTGAACCATTCCATTATTTAGTCCCCGCAATCAGACCGGGCACCTGAAGGCGCTTTTCCAGAAAGTTCATCAAGCCAATCAGGCAGACATTGATCAGGATAAAAATCAGGGTGACATAGGTGTAAATCTCAATGGTATTTTGCGTATATTCGCTGATGGTTTTCATCTGGGAAATGAGTTCCGCAACCCCGACCAGTGAGGCCACCGAGGTGTTCTTGACACAGTTGGTCAGCTCAGAACTTAAGGGAGGTAAGATCATGCGAAAAGACTGCGGTAAAATCACATAGCGATATAATTGTGTGGTGCTAAACCCCATAGCATAGCCGGCATTGATCTGCCCGGGTGGAATGGCTTCAATCCCGGTACGCACCTGCTCACAAACCCGCGCTGCGGTAAACAGTCCCAAACCAATACTGGCTGAAATCAGCGCCGTGGTATTGGCTCCCAGATCATTGATCCACCAGCTTTGAATGCTGTTCGGCAGAAAATTCGGAACCACATAGAACCAGATAAATAACTGGATCAGTAAAGGCACATTCCGAAAAATGGTGACATAAGCGCTACCAATCGCCCGGGCCGTTGGGCTGGGCAAGGTGCGCATGATGCCCAGCAGGCTACCCAAGAGCATGGCAATCGACCAGGCTACAATCGCAATGACCGCTAACCAGCCGAGGCCAGTCATGATCCAGTTGAGATAGGTGCTATCACCAATCCCGGTCGGTTGTAATAAGACACCCCAATTCCAGCTGTAATTCATGATCACTCCAAAATGGGCTTAAACAGATGATGCTTAAGCAGATGAATAAGATTCAGAATCTATTGATCGCGGTCATGCGGGGTGCTGATCAGGGCCTTCAAGTCATCAGACATGGCAAAGTTCAGGTTGATATTTTTCGGTGGAATTGGCGACTGGAACCATTTCTGGTACATGCTATTGATTTCACCGGAGCTATATGTGGCTTTAATCGCGTCATCTACCACCTGCTTAAATTCGGGGTCTCCCTTACGTAACATACAGCCATAGATTTCATTGATGGGCGCTGTACCCACAATGTGCCATTGTTGCGGATTTTTAGCCTTGGATTTTTCTCCCGCCAGTAAAATGTCATCCATCATAAATGCAGCAGCACGGCCACTTTGCAGCATTAAAAAGGATTCTGCATGGTCTTTGGTCGAAATAATTTCACCAAGGCCCAATTCTTTTTCATGCTGACGAATATAGCGTTCCGATGTGGTGCCGGCAGTGGTCACCAGTTTTTTGCCTTTCAGATCGCTAAAATCTTGAATACCAGAATTGGTTGCGGTTAATAGACGGGAACCTACTTGAAAAAAGCCAACAGAGAAATCGACCTGTTGCTGGCGTTCCTTATTATTCGTCGTCGAGCCACATTCCAGATCAACCGTACCGTTGGAGACCAGTGGAATCCGGTTCTGGCTGGTCACCAGGTTGTAGCGGATTTTTAAATCAGGAAGATTCAGCTTTTGTTTGACGGCTTCGACCACTTTTAGTTGCAGGTCATGGGCATAGCCGACCGGCTGATTCGGATTGTCAGCGATATAAGAAAATGGAATCGAGGAGTCACGATAACCTAATACAATCGTGCCGGACTGTTTGATCTTATTGAGCGTGCCAGAAGTATTCTGGCTGCCTTGCTGATTGCTTGGTGCCTGATTATCACTACAGGCACTCAGTCCCAAGGTCAGGGCACTGGCACACAGCAGCGTAGCGAATTGAGTCTTTGCTTTCATCGTGAAACTCCATTTTTCATTTTCAATTATTATGAGTACGCCCGTTTTCAGGCGCTGCTAAGACAATATTCTGATTATTGCTATAAAGTCTAAGTATTCGTTTATATTCATCTTAGTTGATGATTCAAGCATGACTCAAGCTGAATTTATTGCTGAAATGTTACTGAATCAGAAAAGGAAATCTGCGAGATGCTCAAAGGAATGCAAATAAATAAAGAGATTGAACTACAAGCATAAGAAAGAAAAAGTCATAAAAAAACCTCCAAACTGGAGGTTTTTTTATCGGTTCAAGCTTAATGCACAAACATATCCATCGATTCACGAATTTCTTGAATGGCCGTTTCGACATCGGCGCTGAGCCAGGTCGGTTCAAAGAATCCAGCGTAATGCTCAAGACGATCCGCAGGGACGACTAAGCGTACCGGACAATCCTCTTCCAATAAACGCCATGGAATAATTGGCACTTCATTGTCAAGCCATGCTGTTACATCTCGGATATCGATAATCATTGCGTTGACACAGTCCGGGAAAGGCATCACGGAAAACTCTTCAGTACGACGACGGAAATACTCCAGGTCTTGCCAGCGCAGTGCAAAACTCGGTTTACTGAATTCGATAATCCCGATCAGATGCTGATCGCGAGTATGATGCAAAGTGCATTGGTGGGTGACATCAGTGTCAAGATCCAACGATACACTTTGTTGACGATACGCCATAGAGCTCGATGAAATAAAAAAATGAGGGACACATTATAGCCCATTTTATAGAAACTGAGCAGTGCTATTGTTTAGCGCAAATTTTAGTGTTGGTTCTGCCCTGAGGTCGCGTACTGAAGCTCTTGAATTTCAAAGGACTGCATACCACTCAGGCAACTCAAGCAAACTGGGATTGGAAAAGAATGGAGAAGCTAAACCTCATTATCAGATTGATTATAGAGCCTTTTTCTTTTCTGATACGCTTTATATCGCTCTATAAGAAGGTTTAAGCGAATAGTGTTGCAATTATTCAAGCGATTAGATGTGTTGATCTGCCAGTAATTTTCTATGTCATTCACATGAGGGGAAAATGAATAGCAGGATAATACTGAGTTAAACCCATTCACCATCAACCAGTAGCGATCAGTGAATTAAAAATGAGCACGATTGCTTAAAGATTATTCTAAATATTATTCATACATATAACTTACATCCCGTCACCATCTCACCATGTTTTGTCACAGAAGCTGTTTTAACTGCTTGTTATGCTAAAAATCTACTTATGAATAACAAAGAGTGAGGATGGTTATGGTCGATGATTTTAATAAAAAACCACCTTTAGATCATCAGACAGCAGTGACGCAAAAAAAGCGTATTCCTGTTTATATCTTGATTTTGGTAGGTATCTTTTTACTGGCATTACTGTTCTATATGTTTGCTGACATGAATCCAGACGCAAATGATGCACCTGCTGGACATCCGAACCCTAATGTGCAACCTGCGACACCAAACAATACGACTCCAGTCGGTGAACCTACAGAAGCTACTGCAACGCTAGGTGATGGAACAGAAGCAACAGCAACTGCGACAGATGATGCACAGGCGGCTCGATAACTCAGACATATATCAAAAGCTCTAGTGAAACCACTGGGGCTTTTTTGCAATATATTGTGATGTTTAAGCTAATGATAGCTAGCTGGCTCAAGTCTAAAAACATCAAATCTGAAGGTGAATCCGAAAGAAGAAGGGGCTGAATGTTTCAAGGATAGGCTCCCGATTTCAGATAAATAGCTTAATAACAAAGAGGGTAAAACAACATGAATGATTATATGAGAAGTCCGCGTGGCGGCTTCGACGCCATGTATTATTGGGATCAGTTTCATCCCATTCTGAGTGCAATTGCCATATTAGTCATTGGTTGGATCATTGCATTACTGGTTTCGGCAGCAGTCAAGAAAGTCTTGCAAAAACTTGGAACCAATACACACTTAAATACGGCGACAGGCCATCGCTCTAATATCGAAAGTATTATTGCCCGGGTGGTGTTCTGGATTATTCTGATTATTGCCGTAATTGGTTCACTGAATGTACTCAACCTGACCAGTATCAGTGGTCCTTTCAGTAATATGATTCAGCAATTCCTGTTATTTATCCCGCAGTTACTAGGTGCAATTGCAGTCGGATTCATAGGGTGGATTGTCGCCAACCTGGTGAAAATAGGGCTACAAAAGCTACTTGACCGAACCCAACTAGACGAAAAACTCAGTGCTGAAGTGGGTGTCAGTCCCATTAGTCAGAACATCAGTGAAATTGCTTACTGGTTAATTTTATTACTGTTCTTGCCAATCGTACTGTCTATTCTGGGACTCAACGGTCTGTTGTTACCAGTTCAGAATATGCTGACTGATGTCGTAAGCTACTTACCAAATATCTTTATTGCTGCAGTGATCATTTTTGTCGGTTATATTCTGGCAAAAATTGTTCGCGGTATTGTTGAAGGCCTATTAAACAGTCTGAATGTACAACAACAAGCTGAAAAAGTAGGTATTTTCAAAAATTCCAATGTGGCACAGGTGATTGGTTCATTCATCTTCGCTGTCGTGATCATTACTGCATTGATTATTGCTTTTGAAGCATTGGGTGTCGAAGCGATTTCTCAGCCTGCCACGGCGATGCTGTATGAAATCATGAATGCCATTCCGAATATTATTGCTGCTGCCTTAATTCTGATTCTGGCTTATGTGGTCTCTAAACTGGTCGCACGTCTGGTGGTTGAAGTGGTATCGGGTACAGGTGTTGATGAAATTCCTGCCAAACTGGATGTACAGCGTTTTTTAGGCACCACTAAACTTTCGAGTGTGGTCGGTTATCTGATCGTATTGTTCACCATGTTATTTGCAGTGTCCGAAGCAGCAGACCGTCTCGGCTTTGAACAGGTGAGCGGCCTGATTGCGATGTTTATTTACTTCGGCGCCAACATCTTGCTCGGTGCCGTGATTCTGGTGATCGGTTTCTGGCTGGCAAATATTGTCGCGAACATCGTACAACGCGGTGAATATAACAGCTCACGCTGGTTAGCGAATCTGGTGCGTGTCCTGATTATGGGCTTGGTCGTTGCCATGGGTCTACGTGCCATGGGTATTGCCGACTCGATTGTGAACCTGGCATTTGGTTTAACGCTGGGTGCTGTCGCAGTAGCATTTGCTCTGGCTTTTGGTCTGGGTGGTCGTCAGCCTGCGGAGCGAGTTTTAACAGATCTGATTGATAAAGCAAAACGCGAAGCCAAAGAACCGAATCCAGTCAAAGATCAAGCTGAAAACAGCATATTTTCAGGATTAGGTACTCAGAGTACTTCAAGTACAACGGACATGGCAGGCACGACAGGTGCAGCGATGGAGATGGGTTCTACAGATACATCAATGGGACAATACTCCGACCGTTCACAAAACATGACCGGTACTGCTGATTCTTCAACCACTACGCCAGGAGCAGGTATTGTGCCAAATCAAGATTCAGAAGCAGAGGGTACTACGCCAATGAGTACGGACTTATCGCATACCACACCGGCAATCCTCACCACTGCACCGCAGGATGAGAATAGTCTAGATCCGGATCAGATCGTACCTGATTCAGTGGAGGTTGATCCTAAACATCCACCAGCCAATAATCCATTTGGTTCAACCGGAGAAAAAGAGCCTGATGTAGATCTTAATCATTCTACTCAGAAAAAAGATGACCTGAAATAACCTGTTATTTTTAACCAAAATCGGCCACGCTCATGTGGTCGATTTTTTTCAGTCACGAGGAAAAATAAATGAATAGCAAAAAACCCAACAAAGTTCTGGCTCCTTTGATTATCGCGGGAATTACCATTGGCTTTTTTACCGCTGCCTATCGATTTATTTTTGTGAAGAGCAAACAGGACGAGCAGTCAGAGCGAGCGCTGGATAGGAAAATACCTGATACAGACGAATTTAACTGAAAGAATTCTGCTGAATAACAAACAATAGAATTTGGCCTTTAAGAAATATATAATATTCAGGTGAATACTAAAATGATTTTGGTATTCTTCTTGCATTAAAAATATAAAAAAGGGAGATCAACATCATGTGGCAAACACTATCATATACATTCAAGAACACTTCAGCAGATGAAGCACCGCTATATTTGCGAGAAGCCACTCGAAAAATGCAGCTGACGATTGACCGTTTAGGAAATACGGCCAATCTCAAGCTGTTTAAGACAGATTATCTGGAATGAACTAAATATCAGTCTTGATGATCTATTGATTAAATATATTCCGATGCGGCATGCGCGGATGACCATGCCCATTGGAAATTATAGCCGCCCAAATGCCCGGTAACATCCAGCACCTCACCAATAAAATACAGGCCTTTCTGCTTTTGACTTTCCATGGTTTTTGAAGAAACCTCGCTGGTATCCACACCGCCCAAAGTCACTTCCGCAGTACGGTAGCCTTCTGTTCCGGATGGTTTCACTTCAAAACCATGCAGCCGTGTCGCAATCTGCTCCAGTTTATCATCACTGATATTACCAATTACGGTTTCTGCGACCTCAGCCCAGATCAGGCTCTGTAATTCAGCCACGACACTTTTCGGTAAAAATTCATTGACTAAGGTGCGTAATAACACTTTGGGCTGGCTTTGTTTTTTGCTTTTAAAGAAATCCAGTAAATCTGCACTTGGTAAGAAATCGACCTTAAAACTCTGACCAACATTCCAGTAATTGGACAATTGCAGGGAGCTTGGGCCACTTAAACCGCGATGGGTAAATAGCAGCGCTTCGGTAAAACTGTTGAGCTCATTGGAAAGGGTCGCTTCTACGGCATTCCCGCTTAAACGAGTGGTCACTTCCTTAAATCCATCAGAGAAAGTGAAGGGCACCAAACCGGCACGGGTCGGATAAACATGATGTCCAAACTGTTTTGCGATTTCATAGCCAATGCCCGAACCGCCCAGCGTCGGAATGGACAAGCCGCCGGATGCCACTACTACAGATTCAACCTCAAAATATCCAAGTGATGTAGCGACTTGAAAGCCTTGATCATCGACCGGATTGACTGCCTTTACTTCGCAGCTGGTTTTAAGATCGACCAGACCGGTCTTGTCACATTCTGCCAATAGCATTGACAGAATATCTTTTGCACCATTGAGGGTAAACAGTTGTCCATGTTTGCGCTCTTCATAAGCAATACCATATTCACAGACCAGGCCAATAAAGTCCCAATTGCTATAACGCGTTAATGCTGAAATCACGAAATGTGGATTATGCGAAATATAATGGCTTGGTTCGACCTCCAGATTGGTAAAATTACATTTACCGCCGCCAGACATCAGGATTTTTTTGCCAACTTTATTGGCTTTTTCCACCACTACGACTTTACGCCCACGTTGTGCAGCCATATACGCCGTCATTAAACCTGAAGCACCGGCACCTATGACGAGAACATCGTATTGCTTGGAAGACATAAAACACTCGAGGGAGAACAAAAGGAAAGCATTATAGACAATTTTATTTCCGCTTTCTCTATTCCTGAACAATCAACAGGCTGATTGCCGATTCGTATTAGAGTTTAAACATAAAATATTTGTAAGTCGGCTTAAAATCATGCATAGTTTTTGTACAGTTTTACAAAAATCACAATAATAAGGCAGGGCTTATGGCAACGTCAGAGGATCTAAAACAATACAACCTGATCAGTTATATTTTTTATATTCTGGGGTTTTTTCTGGGTGTGACCCCATTTATAGCCATTATCATGAACTATATTAAACGTGATGAAATGCGCGGCACCTGGCTGGAAAGTCATGTGGACTGGCAGATTAAAACCTTCTGGGTCAGTTTGCTGGGTTATATTGTTGGTGGCTTATTAACTATGATCTTGATCGGATTTCTAATCATCTTTCTGGTCTTTATCTGGCATATCTACCGCTTGGTCAAAGGGATGATTGCGCTGAATAATAATCAACCGATTCAGGCTTAAGCAATTGTAGAAGTAGTATCAATGTTACGGCCTTGCAACCCGCCGCTATGAATCACCAGCAGTCTAGATCCTGCTGGGAAATAATCTTTTTCAATCAAATCAAAGATGCCCATCAACATTTTAGCGGTATAGACCTGCTCTAGTGGAATTGCAAATTCGGTTTCAAAATCCCGAATAAACTGTATGAGGGCTGTGCTGGTTTTGGCATAGCCGCCACAGCAATAATCATCCAGAATATTCCAGTTGGTTTTGCTGGTTAGTTGCGCGACTTCATCTTTTAAAAATGAGCCTTGCAGCGCTGAAAATCCTAAAACCTGCTGATGCGCCTGACTGGCTTCGATCAGACCGGTGATGGTTCCACCAGTGCCTACTGCGCAGCAAACCACATCAAATTGAGTATCTTGCGGGCTCAAAATTTCCTGACAGCCCCGAATGGCCAAAGCGTTGGTTCCACCTTCAGGAATGAAATAATGCTCAGGAAATTGTTGTGCGAGTTCGGCCAGATACTCAGGCTGTTGCTTGCGACGATAGTGTTCACGACTGACAAAATGTAGCTGCATCCCCAACTGCCGTGCGGTGGCTAAAGTCGGATTGAGTGGCCGATGGGCCAGCTCCTCACCCCGAATAACCCCCACACTCTGAAAACCAAACTGCTGTGCGGCAAATGCAGTGGCCGCAATATGATTGGAATACGCACCACCAAAGCTGAGAATCTGCCGATAACCCTGTCTTTGTGCTTCCAGAAAATTGTATTTCAGTTTAAAAAACTTGTTGCCTGAAATTTGCGGATGTACCAGATCCAGACGACGTATTGTTAAAATAATATCGTGAAAATTAATCTGTTGATCGGGAATATTTTGGGCAATCTCTGCAAACATAAAAATTAACACAGTCAGTTATTCGGCCATTATAGCGAAAGCAGTAAAGATCAGGGATTGAGAATAAGTCATTTTCAGGCATGAGATAAAAATTGACGCAGAATGTCACAAATATTCTGCTGATTATTTAAGCAGGGATGCTAATCTAAATACAGGAAACCCTGAGGAGGGTAGAATAATGAAAATATTGTCCTATGCTGTTTTGGTCGGCGTACTGCTCAGTTTGTCGGGCTGTGATGATGCGATGAATAAACCTAAAACAGAGACCCGTACCATGATTATTGGTGGTGTACCGGTACATGATCAGGATTACCAACTGTTAGACACGCAATTCATTGCTCAGGATCAGTTAAAACAGTAGGCCATTACAGTAACTAAAATTCCTGACCAATACTGAAATTTTTAGAGCAAATGATTCGGTTTTTGCTTAAAATAATCCTTCAATTTTTAAGTCAGGTTATCTCGTGGAATCATTCTGGATTTTAGGCTCAATTGCTGTTGCCCTGATGTTAGGTGCAATGAGTCCCGGGCCGACTTCTATTTATGTGGCAAAAAATTCAATTGCGATTTCACGTAAACATGGTTTATTTACTGCACTGGGGACTGGTCTAGGTGCAGCAATTTTCGGTTTGCTGGCAGTACTGGGTTTGCAGGCATTTTTGCTGGCTGTGCCGTCGGCTTATCTGGCCTTAAAAATTTGTGGGGGGCTATATTTACTTTGGCTGGCTTTTAAAATTATTAAGCATGCCAAAGATCCGATTGAGGCAGATTCGAGCATTACCAAACAGATGTCTTTACGTCGCGCTTTTACCACAGGTTTAATCACGCAGTTGTCGAATCCAAAAATTGCGATTGTGTTGGCCAGTATTTTTACCGCCTTATTACCAAAAGAAATTCCGAACTATTTCTATTTTGCTTTGCCCATTTTATGTTTTTTTATTGATGCTGGCTGGTGCTCACTGGTGGCCATTGCACTTTCTGCTGAAAAGCCGCGCCGTGTGTATTTAAAGTTTAAGGCATTGTTTGATCGGGCAGCAGGTGCGGTGATGACCGTGCTCGGATTAAAACTTATTTTCGGGATGAAATAGTTTCAACACTTGAAGTCATCATCCTTGGAAAGTGATCATTCTTACTAGCTTTCCAAGGGACAGCTGATCATTTGAACTTAATCTTTAAAATGCACGGGAATCCATTGATAGCTTTTAGCATCTTTAGAATAAACATGCCCAATTCCCGGAAATGGTAAATGTGGTGCTGCCACCGTCTGGCCATTCTTTGCATATTCCGCAAAATACTTTAAGCGGGTTTCAACCGCTTTTTTCGGATCGATATCAAAATCTATAGCTGTCTGTGGACGATCAAACTGAATGGTATGGGAATGTACAATATCCCCAATAAATATCATTTCCTGACCTTGTGATTTTAAGCTAAAACCAAAATGTCCCGGTGTATGCCCAGCTGAACTGATCACATCAAAACCATTGATTTTATCGCTAGTCTTAAAGGTCTTTAACTGACCTTTGGCCTGATAAGGTGCGATGGCTTTCTTGATTTTATCGACTGTACCCAAAAAACCGGCCTGTTTTGCTTTTGGTAATTTTTCTACACTTTTAGGATTCATCCAGAAATCCAGTTCGGCTCGCGATACATAAATATTCGCATTGGCAAAATTGGCAACGCCGTTATTACTGATGCCGCAAACATGATCAGGATGTAAATGCGTTAATAAGATCGTATTGACTTGCTCAGGCTTTTGTCCAGATGCCTGTAAATTTGAATAAATAGACCCAAAGTTTGGCCCATTACAGCTAGAAGCACCGCTATCCACCAAGACCAGTTCTTTGCCTGTATTTACCAGGAAAGCATTGACGGAGGTCTGGATGCCTTTGCTTTGGTCAACATAATATTTTTTTAAAATCTGATTCACTTCTGCTTCAGGAATATCCTTAAACAAGGCTTTGGCTAAATAATTGGTGCCATCCAGCAGGGCAGTAATCTGGTAATCTCCAAAGCTGTATTGATAATATCCGGGAACCTGTTTTTGTTGTTCTAAAGTGGAAGGCGTTTGTGCGTGTGTTGGGGAAATACCTGCCAATGAACCTAAAGCAAGGAGTGATCCGACAAGAGAAGAGCTGAGGTATTTCATGGCTATTCTTATGTAATTAAAGTCAACTCTATGTATTAGCATGGATATTGATAAAAAAGAATATGAATATATTTACTATTTTTTTAAATCGAAATGGCGATTTAGCATCTGTACTAAAAATTCAGTGTGAATCTGTATATTGATTTTTTGAAAGTAAAGAATGTGTTTTTTGTAAAAATATTATTATAAATAAAATGCTTAGATGTATTTCACTTTTTATTAAAAGCTCGTTAACATAGGGTATTACGAACAAGCTTTGGGTGTCGCGATGAGTTTTTGGAAAAGAAAAAACAATGCCAGCTTTGTATTTTTCATTATTACCTTATATTCACTACTTGGTTTTGGACTGGGCTATGTGATTTGGGAATTTGTGTTGCAAGGCTAAGTGACCCAGCAATAAAAAAGCCTCTAGAGATAGAGGCTTTTTTATGTATTGATTAAGCCTTAAAGCATAGATGGATTGAGATAGTTTGTTCCATCAAGTAGTGCAATGATTTGGTGGTGGTAGTAACCAGCAACTTGTTTTTTTAGGGGATTAATTCGGTTTCTTGAGCTTGGGGTAGAGCTATAAATAAGCTAAGCGTTAATGCTGTTATGACGATTTTTTGATTGAATATTTTTTTAAGAATTAGCATATCAGGACTTTACTCAGTGTTTTTATAATTATTTTATAGAAAAAATCCTGTTATTACCAAGTTTTACTCGGTTATACAGGTGTATTTATTGACTATAAAGAAGAGTAAAGTTAATTATTTAAATGAATAAAAATTATAAAAAAATATTGTTAATTTGTTTATTATGTGGAGATATTGTTTATTTATTGTTAAGATTATTTTGAATTAATAAAAATTTTTTTAAGTCACAAGGATTAATATTTTGAAAAAACAGCACTCGTTTGTTCTTTAACCTGCTTAGCTTTAACAGCGTGTTCAACAACTGAAACCTCAAAAACAATACAAGCACCGTAAGTAACAGCTGCAACCGCACAAGTAAAATATACGGGCGCTAAAACTGCAGTTTCTATTGGGAAATTTGATAACCGTTCAAGTTATATGCGCGGGATTTTTTCTGACAATGTAGATCGTCTGGGGGGCAAGCAAAAACAATTTTAGAAACTCATTTGCAGCAAACGGGTTATTTCTCTGTTTTAAATCGTGATAATTTATCTGAATTGCAACAAGAAGCAGGATTTGGAAAATCAACACAATCAATTAAAGGCGCACGTTTTTTACTAACAGGGGATGTTTCTGAATTTGGTCGTAAAGAAGTAGGTGATCACCAATTATTTGGTGTATTAGGTCGTGGTAAAACGCAAATCGCTTATGCAAAAGTTAATCTTAATGTAGTTGATGTAAAAACTGCAGAAGTGGTTCACTCAGTACAAGGTGCAGGTGAGTATGCGTTAAGTGAGCGTGAAGTGCTTGGTTTTGGTTCGACCGCATCTTATGACTCAACATTAAACGGTAAGGTTTTAGATTTAGCTGTACGTGAAGCAGTGAATAATCTTGTGCTTGATTTACAGACTGGTAAATGGTCAAACAAGTAATAGGATTATTCTGTGAAAAATATTTTTTTATTACTTGGTGCTGTGATGTCACTAAGTTTGGTTGGTTGTGCAAGTGGTCCTAAATCTTTATATAGTTGGGGTACATATCCGCAACAAACTTATTTGTTGTTAAGTGTTCCTGAAAAAACCTCTCCTCAAGAGCAGATTGCTAAACTTGAAAAAGATATAGAGAAGGCTAAAGCTAAAAATGCGGCTGTGCCCCCGGGTTTATATGCACATTTAGGGCTATTAAATTTAAATCTTAATAATGGCCCACGAGCAGTAGAGTATTTTGAGTTAGAGTGTCAGGTTTATCCAGAATCAACTGTTTTGATGGATCGTTTACTGAAAAAAATGACAAGTCAAACTATTATTGCAGGAGCGAAAAAATGAAACAGTTAAAACATTTATTCGCTTTAGTTGCAGTAACATTGTTAGTTACAGGTTGTGCAGTAGCCCCTAAAAATACGCGTGATTTAAGCAGCTACACCGCGCATATGCCAAAGTCTATTTTGGTGATGCCACCTGTGAATGAATCTCCTGATACACGTGCAATTTATAGTTATTGGTCAACAGTAACTGTTCCTGTTGCAGAGGCAGGTTATTACGTTTTCCCTATTAGCGTTGTCGATACGATGTTTAAGGAAAATGGTATTTATAACGGTTCTGATGCTCAAACAGTAAGCACTCAAAAGCTACAAGAGATTTTTGGCGCTGATGCTGCTTTGTATGTGAAAGTAAAAGAGTATGGTTCGAAGTATCAAGTGATTCAAACGGTAGCTACGGTAGCTGTAGAAGCTAAATTGGTTGATTTAAAAACTGGTCAACTTCTTTGGGAAGGTTCAGAAAAGCAGATCCTTGCTAACAGCAATAATAATGCTGGTTTAGTGGGTATGTTGGTTGGTGCTTTGGTGGATCAAATCTCGAATCATTTAAGTGATAAGGCGTATGTACTATCAGGTACGGTAAGTCAATTGTTGTATTCGCCACGGTTGAATCAGCAAAAAGGTTTGTTATATGGACCAAGATCTCCGAATTTTTCACAGAATTCGATAAGTCCTCAGCAGTAAAAAATCCCCTCAATTGAGGGGATTTTTATATTTAGGTCTAAAAATTAAGACACTTTATCACCCGGTTTAGCACCAGATTCAGGTGAAATCACCCAAACGCCGTTGCCATTACCCGCTGCCAACACCATACCGTTAGAAATACCAAAACGCATCTTACGTGGCGCAAGGTTAGCCACCATCACCACCAATTTACCTTTTAGGTCTTCAGGTTGGTAGAACTCACGAATACCGCTAAACACATTACGTGGTTCAGCTTCACCAACATTCAAAGTCAACTGAAGCAACTTGTCAGAACCTTCAACTATAGCTGCTTCAAGAACTTCAGCCACACGTAGGTCAACTTTCATAAAGTCTTCGATGCCAATAATTTCAGCTTCACCGACTTTAGGTTCAGCTTTCTTCTCGACCTTCTTCTCTTTTTTCTTTTCAGCTTTAGCTGGTTCAACAGCAGGAGCAGCTAAAGAATCTTTAGATGCATCGACCATGGCAGCAACCGCTTTTGGATCTACACGTTGCATCAATGGTTGGAACAATGCAATTTCATGACCCAGCAGAATCGTTTCACGAGAAGCGAAGTTGAAAGATTCTAATTGCAAGAAATCTTGAACTTGTTGCGCCAGTGTTGGCAACACCGGAGCCAAATAAACAGCCAATTGACGGAACAGGTTAATACCGACAGAACATACGTCATGTACTTGTTGTTCCTGGCCTTCCTGCTTCGCCAGCGCCCAAGGCTTTTTCTCATCGATATATTGATTGGCTTTATCTGCAAGTGCCATGATTTCACGAATTGCAGCAGAGAACTCACGTGACTCATATTGCGCTGCGATTGAATCACCCGCATCAATGAAGCTTTGAACCAATTCAGGCTCTGCACAAGTTGCAGATAATTTATTGTCAAATTTAGTATTGATGAACTTCGCACAACGGCTGGCAATGTTGACCACTTTACCAACCAAGTCAGAATTTACTTTTTGCACGAAGTCATCCAGATTCAAGTCCGAATCTTCAACTTTGTCAGAAAGTTTAGAAGCAAAGTAATAACGTAAATATTCTGGGTTTAAATGCTCTAAATAGGTTTCAGCTTTAATGAAGGTACCACGAGATTTTGACATCTTTTGGCCATTTACGGTCAAGAAACCATTCACGAATAAACCTGATGGCGTACGGTAGTTAGCACCTTCTAGCATTGCCGGCCAGAACAGCGCATGGAAATACACAATGTCTTTACCAATGAAGTGATACACCTCATTTTTAGAATCTTTTTTCCAGTAGTCATCAAAGCTTAAATCAGGACGTTTGGTTTTGATATAGTTTTCAAAACTCGACATGTAGCCAATTGGCGCATCGACCCACACGTAAAAGTATTTGTTGGGTGCGTCTGGAATTTCAAAACCGAAATATGGCGCATCACGCGAAATATCCCAATCATTCAGGCCATTTTCAAACCATTCATCTAACTTGTTGGCAATCGAGACCGGTAAGCGGCCTTCATCACGTGTCCATTTTTGCAGGTATTCACCAAAATTCGGCAACTTAAAGAAGTAATGGTCAGATGATCTTTCGACGGGTGTTGCACCACTTAAAGTCGAATGTGGGTTCAATAATTCGGTTGCATTATAAGTTGCACCGCAAACTTCACATGAATCGCCATATTGATCTTCTACTTTACATTTCGGGCAGGTGCCTTTAATGAAACGGTCGGAGAGGAACATGCCTTTTTCAGGATCGAAAAGCTGGGTGACAGGACGAACCGCGATATTGCCGGCATCACGGTTTTTGAGATAGATTTCAGATGCACGTGCACGGTTGGTATCGCTATGGGTAGAATCATAATGATCGAAGTGCACCGCAAAACCGTCAAAATCACGGATATGTTCTTTTTGCACGTTGGCAATTTGTGCTTCCGGTGAAATTCCGTTGGCTTCAGCACGTAACATGATGGCTGTGCCGTGAGCATCGTCCGCGCAGACATAAGTCACATCATGACCCATTGCACGCATCGCACGTACCCAAATATCAGCTTGGATATAACCGAGTAGGTGACCCATATGAATCGGGCCATTGGCGTATGGAAGGGCGTTAGTGACTAAGATATTACGCACGGATATGACTCTCTCATTCGTATATTATGCAAGGTGGATGATTTTACCTGATGCAGGTCCGAATACAAAGCAATCCTTTAAGCGAATCAATTCCATTTCACCGCGAATTCGTGTCGAAAGGTCTTTGTATTTACAGAATGTCTTGGAAATGTAGATTTCCCTATATTGCGTTGCCAATAACAGTGATAATAGGCCATTGATCTAAAAGCTTTGAGCTAGAAAACCATGATTGACGAAGATGATTTTGATTTTGACCAACCTGTCACGCGTATTAAACAAAATGCAGCGAGTCAAAAACAGTTGGGCAGTCAGATTTTAAAAGATGCAGAAGCTTATCTTGAAGACATCTCGGCAGATGAACATACACTTTTAATCAAAAACTTATCGGGTTTAGTCGCGCAAGATGCTTATTTCCAAGTGCTGGCAGATCAGCTCGATCAACCGATTGGCGCGAAGTTTGCCAATGATGCTTTAAATTTGATGCATTTTTGGCCGGCCATTCACCAGTTTGAAGATATTGAGCAATTTAAGCTGCTCGATATGATCAATAGCGAATATTTCCAGACTGAAATGCTGAAAGCCTTTGATGCCTTAGAGATTGATGAAGACATCAAAGCCAAGCGCCGTTTGGTGCTGCTTGAAAGCTTGAAAATGTACAAACTTGGCTTTTACAGCGGTTGTATTCCAAATGTTTATGCGCAGCTCGAAGGTATTTTGACAGATATCCTGATCAAAGCAGGCTTCTTAAAGCAAAATGGCACCAAGTTTGTCGATGTCTATAAAATCGTACCGGGTTTAAAAGGCAATGAAATTAAAAGCCTGTGGCATAAGTCTAAAATTGCGATTGAACTGAATCCGTATTTTGCTGAACTTGCTGCCTATAAAATGGATTCAAGCTCGAATGTGACCATGAGCCGTCATAACATGCTACATGGCACAGATGTCGACAACTTCAATCAAGCACGCAGCTTCATTCTGTTGATCTGGTTGTTCTCTGCGCTCAGCTTTATGAGCACCTTGCGTGTCTGACTTGAAATAATATCTCCTGATGCATTTGCATCCTATAAACATCTGCTGTGAATTGGCAACACTGATTCTTTGGCTTTGGAAACTATGCTATAACGGCATTTGAATGAGAAGCCAAAGAAAATGTGCTGACAGGTTTACCAAGCCAGACTTTGTCGAAACCCCAAGTAATCGATGGACTTGAATCGCCAGAATCCAAAAGAGTTGGATTATTCATCTTTGCAATACTGATTGGGCGCAGCTCATGCTACAGACTGCAAACAATAGCAACAACATGTACAGGCTTTGTTGCAGTTTGCTTACTGCGCCCGATTTGCTCCACACTTTGTGCTAGAAAATGGCTGATTGTTTATATGATATGCCTAAGGAGGGTACCTCATGACTCAGCAGAACCAGAGCAATAGTTCAAAGCAAAATCAAGACAAAGAACAACATGAGAAACAATTAAATCAGAAAGCCAAAGAAGAGCAAAAGCAAAACCAGAATGACCAGAAGCACAATCAGTCGCATGATACACAAGACACAAAGCCACACCAGACTGATGAAAATTCTGATAGTAAACAAAACTCTAAAGATACAGGTACTGACTCGGAATCGAAGGATGAAGACTCTAAAGAGCAGCCATCTGATCAAAAAAATGATTCAAAAGACGGGCAGTCAGACAACAAAACCGAAAGCTTTAAGATGGATGATTTAAAAGCGAAGGCAATTGCGATTGGTGAGGAGCTATTACAAAAAGGCGAAAAACTTCTGAATGAGCTAAAACATGGCAAGTCCAACGGCCAGAAAAATGATGATCAAGGTTCAGATGACGCAAAAAAGGCAAAAGCTGATCATAGCACTGAAGATAAATCATCGAATCAGTCAGATAAACAAAATGCTAAAGAAGCTCAGACCGATCAACAGGCAAGCATGGCCAATTTAAAAGATGAGGCTGTACATAAGTTTGAAGATACAAAACAGAAGATTACTGAGTTAGTCAGTGAAGCCTCTACCAAGCTGGGTGAGCTGAAACAGATGGCGGCTGATAGCATGAATAAAATGAAAGAAAATCAATCTCAGGGCAATGATTCTGATCAGCAAAAAGATGCCAAAGCTCAAAATTCAGAATCGAAATCAGGTCAGTCTGACAAGAGTGAATCTAAAGAAGATCAGGATAAAAATGCCAAGGATCAGCAGCACAAGTCTGAAAATAATAAAAATCATAAATAGACTGTGATTATTGTAGAGCCACTTTAATCAAAGAAGGTTAAAGTGGCTTGCTACACCTAAAATCAATAAAAATTCTTTTCACATCAAAAAGAATCCAGTTGGCTTTACTTTGATTGATTCACTTTTAGCATGCCTATCCGCTACAATCCAACAAAACCAAGTAAAATGGTTGGAAATTGCAGATATCTCCTCGATCTTCTCGGCAGAGTGCTTAACCTTAAGCGAAAACCCCGTTAAACTATGCCATTCGGATATCTATCTATAGTTTTGGAGTAACCTATGTCGTGGCTTTCTTCGCTCAAATCGGTCTTTTCACCTTCGCAGGAGGTGAACGAAGAAGCTGTGCAAAAAGTATTGCAAAACTATCTGTTGCCAAATTCAAATGATCCGCTCAAACAGCGTATTACTCAGGCCAATGTTCAAGCTGAGATCCTACAAATCACCTTAAATACTTATCCTGAAGAAAAACAAGATCTGCAACAAATCCATGATGAACTGGCGCAAGCTTTGCAAAAATGTGGTATTCAAGAACTGAATATGCATGTGATTCAGCAAAAAACTGGGCCTAAAAGTCATAAATCGGATGGCTGCGGGCATAAGCATGCCAAAGGTGAAAGCTGTTCCAGTCAGCCTAAAGCAGAAGCAAAACCCAATCTTCCCCCTGTGGTGGATGCCTCCGCCCAGCCTGCAAAACAAGAAGAAGCTGATCCCAATAATCCACCGATTCAAAAAGCTGCACCTCAGCAACGTGATGTACCAAAACATCCACGTATTCAAAATGTGATTCTGGTGTCATCCGGCAAGGGCGGTGTAGGTAAATCGACGACTACAGTGAATCTGGCACTGGCTCTGCAAAAATTAGGCTTAAAGGTCGGTGTGCTGGATGCCGATATTTATGGTCCGAGTATTCCGACCATGCTCGGTAATGCGGGCAAAACGCCGATGATCGAAGCGGAACAGTTTGTCCCTATCGAAGCCTATGGAATGGCAGTGTTATCGATTGGCCATTTAACTGGTGATCACAATACTCCAGTGGCTTGGCGTGGACCGAAAGCCACCGGTGCATTGATGCAATTATTTAACCAGACCTTATGGCCAGATCTTGATGTTCTGATGATTGATATGCCACCCGGTACAGGGGATATCCAGTTGACGTTGGCACAGCGCATTCCGGTAACCGGGGCAGTGATTGTCACCACACCACAAAACGTGGCCCTACTCGATGCGACCAAAGGCATTGAACTGTTTAACCGTGTGCAAATTCCGATCATGGGCGTGATTGAAAATATGTCGACCCATATCTGTTCAAATTGTGGTTTTGAAGAACAGATTTTTGGCACAGGCGGTGGAGATAAACTGTCTGAGCAATATCATATTCCATTATTGGGTCGCTTACCTTTAGATGCTGAAATTCGTGAAAATGCCGATGCTGGCACACCTTCAGTCATTGCCGGAGATGATGCAGCCGAAAGCTATATGCTGATTGCAGAAAAAATTGCAGCGCAGCTACCTAAGGCCGAAAAAGATCAGAGCCGAATTTTCTAATTGACCCATTAAATAGAGAGTTCACATATTTAAGCCCTAATTCAAGTTAGGGCTTTTTTATTAATAATTCACGGAAATAAACAGCTTTAAATTAAGAAAATTGACTGAAATGACTGTTGCGTATTGGTTCCCAAAATGGTTTCAAGTGATTGAATTAAATTGATTTAATTCAGTGTGAATTCTGATTATATGTTCTCTTACAATTATTTTTTTGCAGCATTGACCGAACTATTTTATGCTACGCGGATTAGAGCGAGGTCAAACTATGATTTCATGGTTTTTTATTGGTTTAGTGGCAACCATTCTTTTAACACCAGGCCCAACCAATACCTTATTGGCATCTTCAGGCATACAGGTCGGATTTAAAAAAACATTTCGTTTAATTCCTGCTGAAGCCTTTGGCTATCTGATTGCCATTAGCTTTTGGGGCATTCTGATCGGAAAAATTTCCGTTCATCTTCCGCTTTTGCCGACCATTCTCAAGCTGTTTAGTGCCGGCTATATCCTTTTTCTGGCTGTGAAATTATGGCGCACGGCAGAACTCAGTGAAAATTTTGAAAATGTCTCGATTCGTGCACGAGAACTATTTCTGGCAACCTTGTTAAATCCTAAAGCACTTTTATTTGCTTCAGCGATCTTTCCGGTGATTGTCTGGAAAAGCAGTCAGCACTATGTGACTCATATGTTAGTATTCCTGGTTTTGCTGATTCCGATTGCATTCTTCTGGACTTTCCTCGGCTCAATACTGGCTAGAAAAAACAGTCGCTGGCTCAATCAAAAAAACCTGCAAAAAACCGCATCACTGGTGTTAATGAGCTTTTCGATTCCTTTAAGCTATTCTGCACTTTTAAGTTTATAAGCTGATATCCATCAGCAATTTTTTATCCACTTTGGCTGCAAGCACTTCACTTATTTTCATTGAGGGCAATTTCAGTTAAAGTACGTCGCAATAACTTGTTCTTAAGATTTTTGGATTATATCAATGGCAATTAAGTCTGATCGTTGGATTCGCGAAATGAGCGAAAAACACGGCATGATTGAACCGTATGCAGAAAACCAGGTACGTTTGGATGAAAATGGTCAAAAGCTGATTTCGTATGGCGTATCGAGCTATGGTTATGACGTGCGTTGTGCACGGGAATTTAAAGTATTTACCAATGTGCATTCTGCAATTGTCGATCCGAAGAACTTTGATGAACGCAGCTTTATTGATATTGAATCGGATGTTTGTATTATTCCACCGAACTCATTTGCATTGGCCCGTACCATCGAGTATTTCCGTATTCCACGTAATGTACTGACGGTTTGCCTGGGCAAGTCGACTTATGCGCGTTGTGGCATCATTGTCAACGTCACTCCGCTTGAGCCAGAGTGGGAAGGTCATGTAACTTTAGAGTTCTCGAATACCACCAACCTTCCTGCGCGTATTTATGCAGGGGAAGGCGTCGCACAAATGCTATTTTTTGAGTCTGATGAAGTGTGTGAAACCTCATATAAAGATCGTGGCGGAAAATATCAAGGTCAAACTGGCGTTACTTTGCCGAAGACCTAAGTAGTTTAAGATATTGAATAACGGGACTATATGTCCCGTTTATTTTTTTGAGATTTTCATTCATCGGAAACTCAGGTTTTTGCTTCAATTGACTTTGGCATCTGTATTAAAAGTCAGCATAATAGATTCCGAATAACCATAAAAAAGATGCAATGCATCATAAAAAACAAAATGTAGCGGCTGGGAAGCTGAAACATAAAGATGCGGAGCATCGGATAAAAAGGAAAGAGTGAGATGACTCAGATAAAAGATATATTTAAATTTCGCAAAAATTATTTAGCAATGACAATTGGTTTAATCCTGTTGCCTTCTGCGCATGCGATGCAGGAATTATCGGATTCTTCTCTTTCTGACACCACCGGTGAGGGTGTTGCGCTCGTCCTTGATGATTTTAAAATGGTATTTCAAGGTCCCAAGGATCTTTCTGCTGGCTCTAGTTATGCTCCAGGTATTGAAAATCCTGGACAGGCAGATACTGGTTTTATCCGGATTATTCCAACGGGTGAAAACTATGAGCAGCTAGGTGAGCGTACCTATAATAAAGTTTATAAAAGCTCGTATGATAATAATGTTCTGCAAGGCAAAATAGATAAAGGATATAACACGCTATATACCTCTACCTACAGTTCAATTTACGATACGAATTACACAAGCCTATACAGCACCTATACCCAGCCTATTCCTGCAAAATTGCAGGCTGAACGTACCAAGCTAAACGATGAAATTCCAGCCCGTTATTTTAATTCAGATGCAATTATTCAACGCTATTTTAATGAACGACACGCTTATTATCTTAGAGGTACTAACCGTAGAAGGTTAACGAATGATGGAACAACATCATATACTACGCGACCAGTGAGTGAGGATCCTACAGGGATCTTAGATTATGCTGAAAAAGCCTTGGAATATGCCACTACAAATGCCTATGAAATGATTCAGTTGTTATATGGTGGTCGTGCGGGTGAAGCGAATGCAAATTTAACCAATTCTACATTTTATAAAAGTTTGACTGGTTTTACGCGTAACAATGTTATTGGGCCAGAAATTACTACTTTAGTGCAACGATTAAGTGATGCCTCATATGCGGCAGCAGATATTCGTGCAAAATTTGAAGCAGGTCAAATTGCAGAAGCAGAAGCGAAAAGACAAACAGAAGCGCTTTATGCCAGCATTCTGAGTGATGCGAAAACTGCGGCTTTGTTAGAGGCGAAAAACACGCCAGTCAGTTCTTTAAGAACCAAAGCAGATGTATTTATTTATGGTCTGGCATTATCGAAAAGTGATGACTCGCTGAGTACACGATATAGCAATCAGGGCTTTAGCTGGGGATCGGCAGATAATCCCTGGTTATTCCGTGCGGGTACTGAGAATGTCAAACAGTTTAAGGACGTTGCTAAAAACGTAGGCTATATCGCTTTAGAAGCTCCATTAAGCCCGATTACTGGGGTCGAGAGTGATAATAATATTAAGCTGGGCTTCTGGAGTGATATTTTTGCGCGCGCGCTTAACTCCTTCAATGTCGTCAATCCCATAACAGGTGGGCCAACCTCAGGGCTTGATATGGATTACCGGCTAAGAACCCAATTTGTTGCCAATGGTCTGAGTTTTAATGGTTCGCAAGTTCGTTTGTTTCAAACCTTAGAATCTGACAATAAGGATTACGACCAAACATTAGGTATGGCAAGTCTAATTCGACTAAATACCAATGACCAGCCAGAAAATTTAAGCAGTAGTGATACTAATCTCAATAGTAAAGGTATTCGTCTCAGTACTGCAGCAAGAACGAATGCACTTGATGGTGATGGTCCAACCCCGGCCTTGAACGGGAGTGTTGCTCCCATATTTCATGATTCTGAGGGTTTATATTTATATAGCCCAAATATTAACCTGGTATTGGGGAATATGTACCAGCCTTTCGTAGTTGGTTCAGAAGGTAATAATATTATTTTAGAAGTGACACGTATTCCCGATATTCCTGCTATTTATAATCAAATCTATCAGAATTATGGAGGCGGACTGGGAACAACAGATTTAAACGGTTCAACCTGTAATGTCTATAGTTGTGGTACACCGATTAAAAATAATGCTTCAGATACTGCCGCACTTTATCAAGGGCGTAATGCAACTCATAGCAGCATTTCAATAGGGACTACAGAGCGTATTCCAGGAACAAATTTGCTGCGCGCTAAGGATGGTGTCAACTCAACCGGAGTGGTATTTAAAAGTGTTGATGGCTCAAGTAAAAACTTTGGTTCGGCAGTCATTGATGGCGTGCTGATTCAGCATCTAAAAATAAAAACCACAGGTCTATAAGGGAGTACAAATATGTCCAAATTGTTTACCCTCTGCACGCTACTCTGTACTTCGATGTCTATTTATGCCGGATTGGAGGTTTTGGATCAGCAAGCGTTAACTGATACCGTAGGGCAGGGTAGAGCAGACCTTAACTGGACTTTATCCTTAAACCATATTTATGCTACAGATTTAACGAAGGATACAATTTCTCGCCTTGATGCAAATGCTAATCCTGTAGAAGTATTTTATGTTCTAGATCCGGAAACATGCGGTGCAACAAAACAGTTTTGCCGCTTGGCAATAGCCCCAAATAATCATGTCGATGCCAATGGGAATAAAAAATGGTTAGTATTTAAAGGTATTCAGGGCACGATTCAGATTGACAAGTTTTCTATCGATGGAACAACCATCATTAATCATCGTAATGAACCGCAAACAGCGATGAAAGTCAGCTTTTATGATGACAAACCTTTGAAAATCAGAAATTTGGGTTTCAGTACAGTGTCGATTGAAACGGGTACAGGGGGTGGTGCACTAGAAGGTTATGCCAATACAAGTGCTTATGACACTTATACAGCACGCACCTATAATACCGAAGGCGGTTTTTCTACCTCGACACAAGATGTGCCTTCATTTGATAAGGGGGCTGAAAAAGGTTTTATGGGATTGAATATTCATGGAAATCTGCATATGTCCGGTAATTTGAAAATATTTGGTTATAACTGTACAGGTGGGGCACAAAGTCGTTGTTAATTGCAGCGTCAAGTACAGCATAAGGATATAAAAATGAAAAAAACAACAATAAAGTTGAAGTTACTAACAGTATGCATGTGTCTTATACAGCAAGCTTATGCACTTGAAACCATTGAAGAGCAGGAATTGAGCGAAGTCACTGGACAAGATGGTATGGTGATTACTCATGAAATTTCTAAAGCCAACATTGCTCAAGTCAATTGGTATGATCCCAATCCAGATGCCAGTACTAAAATGGGTTTAGGTCTACATAATGTTGAAATTATTGGAAAAGATAATAAGCCAATTATTAGTCAACTTGAAATAGATGTAGGTGCTACTTCACAAGGGGCAGGACTTCGGCTTGCTGCAAGTGTTTCACCATTTCAAGCCACTGCAGATTTAAAACTGGTAAAGACAGCCTGTACGACCAATCCATGTAGCCAGTCTGCGAATAGTATTCGGACTGCTGGCGTACAATCTAGTCAAAGTCTGGGTGCATTAGGGATTAGTACCTCTACGCCGCTTAGTGTTCTATTACAAACTACTGCAGGTTTATTTAATAAAGAAGCAATTGCCAGTATCGACTTTCAACTTAAAAATGCCACCATTAGTCATAAACTAGGTGAAAATAGCCTGATTTTAAATGACTTTAACTTTAATTTTGCGGGTCAGGGCTATATGTACATTGACCCCAATGAAGGTGTTGTACTCACCACCCGAAATGGCAATCAAGACCATTACGTGGATTTGAAACGTGTTGAAGATACCACTGATATTGCTGTTGGCCGGGTTAATCCCACCAATCCTGGCGTTAATATTGACTTGCGTTATAACACGCCAAATAACGAACGTAAAAATATTATGCGTCTTGGGGCTTCAGGTGCGGTGACCAATGCCAGATTATCCATGAATGCCGGTCAAACCCAGATTGGTACTTTTGATGTAAGTAACAAGTTAAATGGTGTTTTACAGCGTCAAGACAAAACTGCAGCAGGATATAGCGATCTGGTGGGTGACGGGGGGTTGCATCTGGGCTTATCTGCCGACTTTACTGGTGCTGCTAGTGGTCACCCAAGCAACATGGCACCTACCGTGCTTGAAATTGGTCATACTGGCCATGGAAGCTATGCAGTCCAATTCTCCAATATTAGGCCCCTGACAACACGGAATGCTGATGGAAATTTACATGGTAAAAATGCCTATATCGATTTTGGTGATATTTATATAAATACTATTACGGCTAAAAGTCTCGATTTTATCATCAATGAAAATATGCGAAAAACCTTGGGGCATAGTAGTGATGTACTGAAACAGACACTGAGTACAGCAGGAGATGGAGAGGATTTTGCTTTTATTGCAGTACGAGGAATGGACTTTCAGGCAATTGCTGCGAAAGCACGTTTTATTTCAGATAACTCCTTGACAGAACTTGGTGGGGATGGCGGTTCATGGGGGATTGGTATTCCTATTTATAATTTAAATGCCAATGTCGCGTTGTCTGGAACAACTTATGGAACAGATAATAAGCAGGCAATTGCTTATAACATCATGGCCTCTACTGAAGGATACGGGGTCGACAAGAAAACCGGTTTGCCAAGTACAACTTCAATTATATTGATTGATGGTCAGGACGGTGTACAGGGTGAAGCTGTTAACTATTATGCAGGCTTTAGAAATATCGATGCTTTAATTAAATCTGAAGGGATTATTGGCTATGAAGATGAAGGGATTTATATTCGTGCCGATAAATTACTGATTGCAGCAAAAGCAGAGCTCGCAATGGGGCAATTACCAGGATCTAAATATAACTGTAGCACTGCATCAGTCAGTAAATGCGGAGGCTATGTGCCTCACGATAACTTTTCTAAACGTGATGATGTACTGACCAATATTGCCTTTAAGCTCGATGGAAATGGTGAGCTTCTGATTATTCCTGGGGTAGATCCAACCGCAAGTTCACCAGATACCAACTTTTTGTCATTTGATGCAAACTTTAAATTTAGGCCACTCACATCAGAAGAAAGTGCAGATAAAGCTAATCTGGGTAGCTACTTCAGTATCTCCAATGAAGATATTGATTTAACAACAGGAGCATTAAACGTTTCTTCGATCAACTTTAACCGGATGGAAGGTCATTTGGGTGTTAATGGGAAAGTTCGTGTCAGTGCTGATACCGTAACGTTGGATAATCAAGTCAAACTCAATTATGAAAATAATATCGCGACACCATTTAAAACCAATTTTGCGATGGCGACCAATGGCAATATGCAAAACATGGCAAGTATTGCTATTACTGGCGGTACTTTGCGCAGCACAATGGGTATCACGCCACGCTAATAAGAATATAAGGACGATAAAATGAAAAAAGCACTTTTGAGTAGTATGGTTGTAGGAATGTGTGTGTTTACACCATACAGTTTTGCAATGACTACCTTAAATGATGAAGAGCTGTCCGATGTGGAAGGTCAGGCACTTCTTTCGATGGAAGTACAGAGAGGTTATAACCAAGCCGATGATCTTGGTACTAACTATGATCAGTCCAATATTTCATTTTATAAATTAGGATTAGAAGCCGAGATGGAGATCAATACCAATATCAAAAAGCTACAACTTGGTTGTGGAGGTATTAATGGTGCGACAGGCTGTGATATTGATATTGATCATATTGCTCTAAGTGGGCTGCCTACGAATTCGAACTATACATCCAATGATCGTGCAGGCAGTTCAGCATTGATTACCAATCCATTTCTTCAATTTGCAATTAAAAATCCAAATCAGGCATCTACTCGTGAAGTACTGGGCTTTCGCTTGAGTGCTGAAAAAATTCAGGGTCTTTTGACTTTAGGTACTGAAAATAGCAATACACCCAACGGTATTAACAGTTTCAGTGGGTATATGAAGACTAAAGCAGCATCCGGTGTGGCGAATACAGCTTCTCGTATTATGGATTATGCAGCTACAGGTCAAATGATTGAAGGTACTGTGAGAGGGAAATTAGGTAGTTTAACTTTACCTCTCGATTTACATTATAAATCAGATGATTATAGTTTTACTTTGCAGGAATCAACTGCACCTTTTACTATCCCTGCTACCATTGTTTCAGGTACTCGTATGAAAGAGGTGGTGTTAAAAGGTACAGGGACAGTTGATCGAATCGACTTTAATGGTCCATTAGAAGCACAGCTTTTAGGGGGGCTATTAAATCTTGATAAAGAAATTACAGGGTATTTAACAGGTCTAAAAACAGATATTACGGTAAATCAAAACCTTGGTCTAATTCACGCCTTATATTTGAATAACCCTGCATCATTATCGCTGCAATCACAAAAGATTTTATGGCCAGGTGCAGCTGTGGGAGCTAACCAAGGGTGGTGGATGTCTATGGAAGATGAAGTGGATTTAGGCAGTATTTCTCCAACGGATAAAGTGCAGATTACCGATGCTGTATTAAAACAAACTATCGCCGGGATTAATCACGATTTAACAAATAACATTCGTATTTGTGGTGGTATTATTAGTGGGTGTATTGCTGGTGGTTCTCTAGACGTAAGTGAAATCAAAAACCCCACCTTAATTGATTTTCCATTAAATAACCTAAAACTGGCAGGCCAGAACTTTCAACCGAACTGCTTCGGTGGACATAAATTCTGTTAAGTTAAAAAAAACAAAAAATCCCGCACTTGACGGGATTTTTTATTAAGAAAGCAAAATTATTTAGCGATTTTAGCCAACAACTCTTCTTTGGAAATATTTACAGATTCAGCATCACGGCGACCTTTATATTCAAAAGTACCTGCATCCAATCCTTTTTCGCCAATTACAATACGGTGTGGAATGCCTGTAAGCTCAAGATCAGAAAATTTCACGCCCGGACGTTCGTTACGATCATCTAGAATTACGTCATAACCCGCAGCAGTGAGTTCAGCATAGAGTGCTTCCGCAGCTTCTAATGTGCGTGGTGATTTATGGGCATTCATCGGTACAATGGCAACTTCAAACGGTGCAATGGCAGTTGGCCAAATAATGCCTTTCTCGTCAAAGTTCTGTTCAATGGCAGACGCAACCACACGTGTTACCCCAATACCATAGCAACCCATGGTCACAGTGAATGGTTTGCCATCTTCACCCAAGACTTTACAGCCCAATGCTTCAGAGTATTTCTGACCCAACTGGAAGATATGACCGACTTCAATGCCGCGTTTAATTTGCAGTGTGCCTTTGCCATCTGGAGAAGGGTCACCTTCAACTACATTACGCAAGTCATAAACTTCAGTGAACTGTGCATCACGTTCCCAGTTTACGCCGGTTGCGTGTTGATCTGCTGCATTAGCACCTGCAACAAAGTCAGACAATACTGATGCCGCACGGTCAACAATGACGGTGACACCTTTTTCAACCAGACCTTGTGGGCCTACAAAACCAGCTGTCAAGCCAAGTGCTGCGATTTGCTCTTCGGTTGCAAAAGTGAGTGGAGCTGCAATTTGTGCATGCTTCTCGGCTTTAATTTCATTCAGTTCGTGATCGCCACGAAGGAATAAAGCAACCACAGGAACAGAACCATCCTCTTTTGCAATGCCTTGAACAAGCAATGCTTTTACTGAGTGAGCTGGATCCGTGCCCAAGAAGGCAGATACATCCGCAATGGTTTTTTGATTTGGCGTATCAACCGGTTTAAGTTCTTGAGTTGGTGCCGGACGTTCGCCGACCAGAACGGCTTCAGCCATTTCAATATTGGCGGCGTAGTCTGATTCGGTCGAAAATGCGATATCATCTTCACCGCTTGAAGCCAGTACGTGGAATTCGTGAGAACCTGAACCACCGATTGAACCAGTATCTGCTTGTACTGGACGGAAATCTAAACCAAGACGGGTGAAGATTTTGCAGTAGGCTGCATACATGTCGTCGTAAGTTTGTTGCAGTGATTCCTGATTGGCATGGAAAGAGTAGGCATCTTTCATGATGAATTCACGTGAACGCATTACGCCAAAACGTGGACGAATTTCGTCACGGAATTTGGTTTGTACCTGGTAGAAGTTTGCAGGCAATTGCTTGTAGCTTTTTAATTCGTTACGTGCAAGGTCAGTGATCACTTCTTCATGCGTCGGACCCAGAACAAATGGGTTGCCATGGCGGTCGTTGAAGCGTAAAAGTTCAGGGCCGTATTGTACATAACGACCTGATTCTTCCCATAAAGACGCAGGTTGAGTCACCGGCATATAAACCTGAAGTGAACCGACTTTGTCCATTTCTTCGCGAACGATCGCTTCAACTTTATTTAATACGCGAACGCCCATCGGCAACCAGGTGTACAGACCTGAGGCCAACTTACGAATCATACCGGCACGAAGCATCAGCTGATGTGAAATAACTTCAGCATCGTTCGGGGTTTCTCTTAACGTTGCAAATAAAAAGCGACTCGCGCGCATGGAAACTGTCCTAAAAAATTAAGCGTTAAAGCAGGGATTATACAATAAAAAATGAGGTGAGCATTTGGGAATGTCACCTCATTGTGTTGCATTAAATTATGCCATGATTTTACGTGCCTGACGCAGCATAAAATTCTTAAAGTCATCCAGGTAAGTAAAGATCACCGGCACCACCACCAAGGTCAGCAGGGTAGAGGTAATCACGCCACCAATCACCGCATGCGCCATCGGCGCACTTTGTTCACCGCCTTCACCCAGCCCTAAGGATAAGGGCACCATACCCATGACCATGGCGCTGGTGGTCATTAAAATGGGACGCAGTCGGGTTTTCCCCGCGGCAATAATCGCATCATAACGCTCTTCACCGCGATCCATGGCTTTTTTAATAAAGTCGATCAGCAGAATCGCATTCTTGGTCACCAGTCCCATCAGCATGATAATCCCGATAATCGAAAACAGGTTCATGGTGGAATTAAACAGGAACAGCGCCAGGAACACACCAATCAAGGATAATGGCAAGGAGGCCATAATCGCCGCAGGATGGATAAAGCTATTAAACTGTGAACCCAGCACAATGTAGATAAACACAATCGACAGGGTGATGGCGGTCAGGGCATAGCCTGCGGATTCTGCCATATCGGCATTTGAACCTTGGGTATCAAAACTATAACCTGGCGGCATATCAAAATTGGCTTGTAGCCGGCTGATATCCGTGCCGATATCTCCTGTAGGACGACCAGCGGTATTGGCTTCTATCAGAACTTCACGTGCCAGATCACGGCGGTTAATTTGTGAAGCACCGAGTTTTTCTTCAAACTTGGCCACACTCGAAAGTGGAATCAGAATCGGCTGATGATTGGCATCGGTTTTATTTGAAGTGATATACATGTTCTGTAAATCACGTGGCAAGCTGCGCTGGTCTTCCGTCAGGCGCAAATTCACATCATAAGTTTCGCCTTTTTCATCCTGCCAGGTGGTGACATCATCACCGGCAATCAGTGGACGAACCACATTGGCAATCTGATTCACGGATAATCCTAAATCACTGGCCAAGACACGATTGATCTGCACGCCGAGTGTTGGCTTGGGTTCTTTCAGTGAGGTTTCCAAATCGACAATACCGTCAATCTTGGCAATCTCTGTCATAAAACGATCGGAAATTTTTTGCAGTTCATCCAGGTCGGGGCCTTTGATCGAGATCATAATTGGCTTTTGACCACCCGAAACGGTTTCATCGGCAGATGCAACCGAGGTAATACTGATCCCGGCAACCGATTGCAGGCGTTGTCGAAACTCATTGTTGAGCTCGGTCAGGCTTTTTTCGCGTTCGATCCGTGGTGTCACGGTCACTCGCAGGCTGACGTGGTTTTTACCACGGTCAGTTACACCATTAATCACGCCATAAGTTGCTTTAACATCAGGGTGTTGACGGATAATATGATCGACTTGTTGCAGTTTGGCTTGTGAGTATTCAAGCGAAGAATCTACCGGTGTTTCAAACTTAATGCGGATTTCGCCTTTGTCAGGAACCGGTACAAATTCGGTGCCAATCAGTTTCGATAATCCCAAGGCACCAAATAATGAAGCTACGGCAATCATTAAGGTAATGAATCTGAAGCGCAGCGCCAGTTTGAGCAGCTTTTCATAGACATGGCTTAAATTGTCCAGCTTGCCAGAAATCCAGCTAAAGAAACGTTTCACCCGTCCGGGTCTTTTATTTGGATCTTTTTTCTTTTCGGCCCAATGTGCAGAAAGCATCGGATCTAAAGTAAAACTAACAAACATCGAAATCAGCACAGCCACACTAACTGTAACCCCGAACTGATAAAAGAAACGACCAATAATCCCGCCCATAAAGGCCACCGGCAGAAACACGGCGACAATGGTCAGGGTGGTGGCCAGAACAGCTAAACCAATTTCTTTGGTGCCATCCAGTGCGGCAGTCACATGATCTTTGCCCATGTCGGCATGCCGGACAATATTTTCACGGACCACAATCGCATCATCAATTAACAGGCCAATACTCAAGGATAGCGCCAGCAAGGTCATCATGTTGATACTGAAGCCAAAGGCCCAGATGAAGGTCAAAGTACCTAATAAGGCGATCGGCAAAGTCAAACCGGTAATCACAGTGGAGCGGAATGAACCGAGGAATAGCAGAACAATCAGTACGGCAAGTACCGCACCTTCAATAATGGTGCGGGCTACATCGCCAATGGTGCCGCGGATACTTTTGGAAGAATCCACTACCACTTGCAAGGTCGTCCCCTGAGGAAGCTGGGTCTCAATACTTTCTAAAGTTTTGTAAGTTCTATCGACCACCTCAATCACGTTAGAGTCCGAGCTACGCAGGATATCAATCGCAACTGCGGTTTTGCCATTTAAAAAGGCGGCAGATTCTAGTTCTGCCTGACTGTCTTGGATCTCTGCGACTTGTCTCAGGAAAATTGGTACGCCATTTTTATTGGCAATGATGAGATCGCCGAAGGCCAAGGGATGCAGCACTTTAGAATTGATCTCAATCACCAGTTCCGAGTTGCCAGATTTGAGTGTGCCGCCTGGAACTTCAATATTTTCAGCCTTTAAGGTATTGATGACACTGTCTACACCAAGGCCAAAAGCTTGCAGTTTTTGTGGTTCTACCTGAATCCGGATCTGGCGCTGTGCATCGCCGAGTAAATTCACCGTTCCCACGCCAGCAACGGTGCGCAGTTGGGGTACAATTCGCTGATCCAGATAAGAACTGAGTGCTTTGATATCCATGTTATTGGATTCAAATACGATCGACATGACCGCATTGGCGGTTGGATCATAACGTTCGACAATCGGATCCTGAATTTCATCACGAAATTCAGCAGTTACCGAGGCAATTTTATCCCGTACATCCTGAGCGGCCGTGGTAGAAGGTACGTCCAGATTAAACTCAGTGGTGATCATCGACAGGCCTTCACTGGACTGTGAAATCACCTGTTTTAAACCAGAAATGGTATTGATCTGATCTTCGAGTTTCTTGGTTATTTCTGACTCGACCGTTTCTGGAGAAGCGCCCGGGTAGTTGGTATACACCACCACAAAGGGAAAATCGACATCGGGAAATTCTTCAACGCCCATCCGCTGCCAGGAAGCCAGTCCCAATACCATCAGACAGAACATCATCATGATGGTGAAAACTGGATACTTCACACTAATTCGGGTAAACCACATGTCAATGATCCTGTGTGAGGCGCTTTAGTTCGAGCGAAGTGTGACAGTTTTTTGTAGATCGGCTTCGCTAAATTTAATTCGGCTGACCCGATCGGTGCTTTCCAATCCTTTGACCACCGCAATATTGTCGTTATAGCGCTGTTCCAGTACCTGCACATTGACCTTGATAAGTTTATTCTGGCGAATCACCCAGACATAGGGTTTGTTCTGGATATCCTGCAGCGTATCTAAGGGAATAATCTGCCCACTGATTTGGCGTGAACTCAAAATATTGCCTTCTACAAAGGAACCGATACTTAAAGAAGGAATCGTTTCATTCAGTGTAGCAAAGAATTCGATCTGGCGACTGGCCTGATCGGCGATCGGGGAAATCCGGCTCATCACTGCAGTGAGCCGATTGGGATTGCCTTGAATGCTGTATTCGACTTGACTGCCTAGCCTTAAGTTTGATTGTAGGTCACTAGGCACGCGTGCCTGAATTTCCAGCTGTTTAGGATCAACAATTTCAAACAGGGTTTGTCCAATCGACACGGTCTGGCCAGGTTCCACCTGACGCTGGGTAATCACGCCACTGATCGGACTGGTCATGGTTCCGTCACGATCTGCTTTCTCGGCAATATCGACATTGGCTTGCTGGGCACGTACATTTTCCAGCTGTGCCTGATAATCGACCTGACTCTGTTCATATTCTACTTTTGAAATAAAGCCCTGATCGAGCAGACGCTTTTTACGTTGCATCATGTTTCGAGCCTGATTGGCCTGAGTTTGAGTAGAGGCCAGATTGGCACGTGCCTGTGCCAGTCGGGCAGCATTGTCCTGATTGTTTAGCCGTACCAGCACCTGACCTTTGGAAACGGTCTGACCGACTTGGGCATTGACACTGGTGGCGGTGGCAGACACCTGCGCCTGAATACTGCTTTGATTGACAGCCCGAATCGTGCCGGTAAACGCAGTTTTTTGAACTGAGTTGCCGGACTGTACTGCAATCAGGTCTTGAGGAATCAGTTCAATGGATGTGGGTGTTTCGGCTTGCTGTACGGGTTCATTTTTATCACAAGCCACTAACAACATATTTAAGCAAAGTGCACTCATGATCAGGAGAGAGCGCGGAGAAGGCATATTTAAACCATGAGCATGTGGTGCAGTTTGCATAAGAGTCCTTGTAGCTTACTGTGGTTTAAAACCAACACAAGCTATCTGTATTTATTCAAGTGCTTTTAAACGGGCGATAATTTTGTCGTATTCTGCTTCCAGATTTCGATAGCGACTTTGTAAAGATTGAATATTTTCTTTTTGGGAAATGAGATTTTTATGATTATTCTCAAGTGTGGTTTTCAGGTGTGCCGGTGGAGCCTTACCTTTACGTAAATATTCACGTTCTTGGCGTACAAACATCACTCGATCTTTTTGCAATTGCTTCATTTGTTCTTGCTGAAAATCAATTTGCTTTTTCAACTGTAGCAGACTGTCATTTTTTTTCTGTAAGGCGGTCTGACTATTATTGTACGCTCGCTTCAGTCTATTGTCTTCAGCGATCCGCTTGGCCTGTTGAGCACGTTGGGGAGCCTGTCTGATATCGGCTTCGGCATTATAAGGACGAGCACGTTTAATGACCTGCATATTCTGGTCAAGCGCTTCATAACCGTAACGGATATGATTGGGCGTCACATTAGTGCTGATATTGGCCACGCCTTTACTATCATAATAGCGGTACCAAGTGGCCTTTTGCTGGATTTGGTTATTGTTGGCACAAGCTAAGGTCACCTGTAATAGTAACAGCACAGCAACAATGAATTGACCAGTCATTTTATTTTTATCAATGACAGCAAGTTTTTCTGAAAACTGACCCATCATTGGCTCCCTAAATTTAAAGTTGACTAAATTACTTATTTTAAAGTAATAATCTTGTTATATTAGACTTAAATTTACGAATTAAAAACTACCGTTAGTCAAAAAAAAAACATCGGCGTGGGTAAAGTGTGAAGCTGTTGTTAAAAATAACTGATTTTGTCTACTTGTGTAGAAAATGTTCGTTGATAATACAAGTGACTTTATGTTAAAAATGTTTATCGATCGTAATAAAATAATCCTATGAGCCTTATGGCATAATAGTTTCTAAAATGGGAAGGGTTAAACAAATGGACGATAAATTCCAAAATCTAAAAGTTATGGTTATTGATGACTCAAAGACCATTCGTCGTACCGCGGAAACTCTTCTTCAGCGCGAAGGTTATGAAGTGATTACTGCCGTCGACGGATTTGAAGCTTTGTCAAAAATTGCCGAAGCAAATCCAGATATCGTGTTTGTAGACATCATGATGCCGCGTCTAGATGGCTATCAAACTTGCGCGTTAATTAAAAATTCTCAGAATTACCAGAATATTCCTGTGATTATGCTATCAAGTAAAGATGGTTTATTTGATCAGGCCAAAGGTCGTGTTGTGGGTTCAGATGAATACCTGACCAAACCTTTTAGTAAAGATGAATTGCTGAACGCAATCCGTAACCATATTAGTGCTTAATATTTGATTTTTTTTTGGGGAATTGGCATGGCACGTATCCTAATTGTGGATGACTCACCGACAGAAACTTTTCGCTTTAGAGAAATTCTTTCTAAACATGGCTTTGAGGTGATTGAAGCAGCCAATGGGGCCGATGGCGTCACCATGGCACAGGCTGAATTGCCTGATCTGGTCCTGATGGACGTTGTGATGCCGGGCGTAAACGGATTCCAGGCGACCCGTCAGATTGCGCGTGGGGCGACCACCAAACACATTCCAATTGTGATTGTCAGTACCAAAGATCAGGCCACTGACCGCGTGTGGGGCAAGCGTCAGGGTGCAGCAGACTATCTAACAAAACCAGTAGATGAAAAACAATTAATAGAAGTAATTAAGCAACACCTCAATGCAGGATAAGCTCTATGGCAGCAAATGGATTTATCGAATTGCTTCGCATTGCGAAACGGGGAAATAAAAACTACGTTTCCAATGACAATGAAGTGAACCGATGGTCGGGCATTGCTTTTGAGATGATGGGGCAATATTTTGTTGCTCCACTGGGGGAAGTATCAGAAGTGATTTATCCCCCAAAATATACGCCGGTACCCAAGACACAAGCATGGGTGTTGGGTCTGGCGAATATCCGGGGAAGATTGTTATCCGTTTCTGATCTCACTCAATACGTATCAGGGCATAGCAGTCAGTTTTCACCGACTCAAAAAGTATTGTGCATCAACCATAATGACCAGTATGTCGGTTTGGTCGTAGATCAAGTTTTGGGTATACAACATTTCAATAAGAAAAGTTTCTTTTCGAAGAAATCTGAATTAGATGAAAACTTACAAGAATACTGTCAAGGATTTTTTCATCAGCACAACCAGCAGTGGCATGTGTTCTTATTCAGTCGTCTGTTGCAAAATCCAAATTTTATGAACGCATCTATAAAATTTATAAATTAAATGTCGCGCACGAAAGTGATCAAGGCGTCAACCGGGGAGAGGCTGCATGGGCTTTAAACTTAAAAAGAAAAATACAGGTGAAAGCACTGGCCGCAAAGGCGGTAATGCTTTTTTCACTAAGATTCAATCGCAAATAGATCAATTATCACGTGTATTTGGTGATAGTGAAAAGTCAAAACCGCTGATCTATGGGGCAGCAGGCTGTCTTTTAGCCGCACTGATCACTTTATTATATCTTTTTTATAGTGTGCCACGTAGCAACGAACTCACTCAAAGTCTGGGTGATTTACGTCTCCTCTCGCAAACGATTTCGCGCCAAGCAACTGAAGCAACCGCTTCGGGTACACCGGAGGCAATGAAAAACCTAACTGACTCGCAAAAAGCTTTTGCTGAGAACCTTGAAACAGTTAAAAATATTCATTCAGATAATGAGGCGCTACAAGCTGTTGATAAACAGTGGACAGAAGTTTCTAGCGGTATTGATCTGATTACCTCGCAACAAAAAATCATTAACCAGTTATACGACACCAACATTGCCATTGGTGAAGCAATTCCCGGGATTCAGGCGGAATATAACTTGATGGTTGACCAGATGGCGCGTCAAGATATGCCATCGAGCCAGGTGGTGATTGCCAAGAACCAGGTATTTATTGCAGAACGTATTTTACGTTCAATCAGTCTGGTATTGACGGGTAGTGATGGCTCTCGTGAATCGGCAGATGACTTTAGTGCCGATACCGAAACTTTCGGCTCTTATTTAAATGCACAATTGAATGGTTCTGTTGAACTGGGCGTACAGCGTATTGCTGATCCAGCAATGCGTGAATCTCTAGAAGGTATTAAGGCTGAATATGATGAAGTACTCGAATCAGCATCAGCAATTATTCTGAAGAACTCGACTGAAATTGTAAAAGTTCGTCAGGCCGCTGCGTCTATTTTTGCCCAGTCTGATGTGCTTTTAGATAACCTGAACAAATTATCAGGTAACTCAGGTCTTAAAACCGTTATTCCAGCCATCCTGTTGATTGCCTTGTTACTTGGTTTCTTGCTTTGCGTATTCAAATTACTTTCTTTGCGTGGTGTGTCGGATAAGCAGCGTGTAGGCCGTTTACAAGAAGAATATGACCGTAACCAGAATGCGATTTTACGTTTACTGGATGAAATCGCCGATCTTGCAGATGGTGATTTACGTTCATACGCAACAGTATCGGAAGACTTTACCGGTGCGATTGCCGACTCGATTAACTTTGCAATCGACCAGTTACGTGACCTGGTATCGCGTATTACTGAAACTTCACAAGAAGTTGCGCAATATACCGCAACCACACAGGGCATTACCAACCAGTTGGCTGAAGCTTCTGAACATCAGGCTCAGGAAATTGCCGGTGCTTCTGCGGCAATTAACGAAATGGCCATGTCGATTGATCAGGTATCTGCCAACGCCGATGAATCTGCTGTGGTAGCAGACCGTTCGGTACAAATTGCTGCAAATGGTGCGGATGTCGTACAACGCTCGATTGAGGGGATGGACACGATTCGTGAACAGATTCAGGAAACCTCAAAACGTATTAAACGTCTGGGTGAATCTTCTCAGGAAATTGGTAACATCGTTGCCTTGATTAACGATATTGCCGACCAAACCAACATTTTGGCATTGAACGCAGCCATTCAGGCGTCGATGGCGGGTGAAGCCGGTCGTGGTTTCGCAGTTGTAGCCGATGAAGTACAGCGTCTTGCAGAGCGTTCTGCGTCTGCAACCAAGCAGATTGAAGGCCTGGTAAAAACCATTCAGACCGATACCAACGAAGCGGTTATTTCGATGGAGCAAACTACAGCCGAGGTTGTACGTGGTGCGAACTTGTCTAAAGATGCCGGTGTGGCACTGGATGAGATTCAAACAGTATCGAATAACCTGGCGAAACTGATTGCGAACATTTCCGATGCAGCGAAACTGCAGTCTGCATCTGCAGGTCATATTGCGACCACGATGAATGTCGTACAGGAAATTACTTCGCAAACCACCAGTGCCACCTTCGATACAGCACGTTCGGTATCTGAACTGGCAAATATGGCCGATGCATTACGTGAATCTGTAGCTGACTTTAAACTACCAGAATAAAGTTAGCGATGATGGGGAGAATGTGCCTTGATTACGATTGAGGCACATTCAAAAAATACAGATAAAGCCTCGACAAGATGTACTTAACCTCAAACATTAGGTATTGCGTGACGGTCACAATTAAGTTTGAGCGCCCTTCTTGGCGGCATAACGTAAGAAGCATAAGCTATGAAAGAAATATTAAAAAATTTAGTTGAAACGACAACGCTTCCTGAAGATAGTTATCTTGATCAAGATGCAGAAATTCTTGAAATTTTTGTTGAGGAAATCGAAGAAATCTTCGTTGAGTTAAATGCTTTATTTCCAGAATGGCTGGTCAATCCAGATCATCAGGAAAATCTGAAGACCATTCGCCGTCATTTTCATACCCTGAAAGGTTCAGGTCGTATGGTGGGTGCAAAATCGGCAGGGGAAATGGCCTGGGCAGTTGAAGATACCCTGAACCGGGTCTTGTCCGGTTCAATTCAGCTGACAGCGATGGTGCAAAAATTTGCCCAAGCGGTACTGAATGTCTATCAATATGCTTTATATCCAAAATTCAAACATGTACAGGAAATCGATCTCGACCTGCGTCCAATGCTGCTGTTGGGACAACAATTACAACAAAACCTTTCACCTGAACCTGCGCTAGAAGAATTATTAGCATTGGCCGATCATTTGACTGCCGAAGGTCAGACCACAGGGCTGGAAATTGCAGATCATGACCTAAGTGAATCTGCTGCTATTATCGAAACAGCGCCGGTAGAAGTAGCGGTTCGCACTGATATTGAAGAAACCGTGGCCATCTTCATTGAAGAAGCCGAAGAGCATCTGGAAACGATTGCCACCTTCCTGCGTACTGAAGATGAAAAATCACAAGATTATAATGCCCTGATTCGTGCCATTCACACCTTGCGTGGCAGTTCATCGATGGCGCAGATTGAACAGATTTTTGAAGCCAGCTCTAAAGTTGAACAGTTATTTAAGACCTTGTTACAAGATGAAATTGTCTCGACCTCAAAAGAAACAGCCTTACTGATTCAATATGCCGAATTTATCAGTGACTATGTGCATTTATTAGGTCAGGGGGATACCGAAAAACTAGATGCGGTCTATGCCACTTTTGAAGCAGTCTGGAGTGATTATGGCTTTGCGGTCACTGAATCAGATGCGGTTCAAACCCAAGGCCTGGTGTCCAAACTGGTTGAACTGGATATTGACCTGTTGCTCGATGCTGAGTTTGAATTCGATAAACGCGCACAAGTCGATTATCCTGAATATATCCAGGCACTGAGTCAACAGGCTGCAGAATTACTGGCGCATACTGATAGCCGCGCGGCCAAAGGAATTCATGAATTCACGGCAGATCTGAAATCGGCTTATGATGCCCTGCTTAAAAAGCCGGTGCTGTTAAACAGCAATTATGCTTATGAACTGTTTGCACAGGCACATCAGGAATTTATTCATTTATTTGATACCCTGGCCGCAGGACAGCGCGTCATTCTGAATGATGACATTCAAAAAACTTTAAGTGAACTGTCGGCATTTGTACAACAGGATCTTGAGATCTTTGCTGAAGAGACTGAAAAGTCAGGCATTGAGCCGACCACAGATATTCTCCCAACGGCTGACACCTTAAGCACAGGCAGCGTAGATTTTGCTGCCTTGAGCCAGCGTATTGCAGCCGATCGTCAACAGCGCGAGAGTGCTGAAACCAACCGTGATTTCGATGAAGAACTGTTAGGTATCTTTCTGGAAGAAGCCGATGAATTGCTGGCAGGTATTGATGAAGATCTGAATACCTGGAGCAAAAAACAGGATGATACGACTTCACTGAACAATCTGATGCGTCATTTGCATACCTTAAAAGGTGGTGCAAACATGATTGCGGCTTCGCATATCGGTTTGATTGCCCATGAACTGGAAAGTATTTATGAACGGGTGATCCGTCAGCAGATTGCCGTAACACCTGCTTTAATCCAGATTGTCCGTCTGGTACAGGATAACGTGTCCGACCGTATTCAGTCCATTCGAGATGATGGCATTGATTATCCGGCGACAGAAGCGGTGGCAATTTTACAAAATATTCAGGCACTACTTTCTGGGCAAACGTTGGCTGCTGTTGAAAGCACAACTGCTGAATTCAACGTGACCGCGTTAGAGATGCTATCGACTCCTGAAGTGCCATTCGAAGAATCAGTGGCGACAGAACAGCCTGCAACTGATCTGGCTGAAACAGAAAAATTAGTTGAAACCCCTGGATTTACTGAAAATCAAGTTGAACGCTCTGAAGAAGATGAGCTGAAATCAATCGTTGAAGAAACCTTCCTCGAAGAGTCTGAAGAAATTCTGGCCAATGCAGAGAAGCTGCTCAATCAATGGTTTGATCAGCGTAGTGACCGTAGTTTATTACTTCAGTTACAACGTGCTGCCCACAGTATTAAAGGTGGTGCACGCATGATTGAAACTGAAGAGGTGGCCAGCATTGCCTATGAACTGGAAACCACTTTCGAGCAGTTTGCAGTTTATCAATTTAACTCGAATGCCTATGATGGCTTATTGCAGAAAACACTGGCCTGGTTAAAACAGGCAATTTTCCAGCGCGACTATAGCGGTTTTGAGCAGCTTCAAAGCAGTCTGAAAAAGATTGCTTATGTGGATGTCACTGCGCAATTGCCTGAGCGTCTGGCAAAAACAGAACATCTGGTGGTCAGTACCGACTTTGGTTTTGTTGAGGGTGATGGTACTGAACCGCCACAGATGATGGGTGAGTGGGCGAATACAGGCAGTAGCGATAGCAATAACGAGATGATTCGTATCTCTGCTGATCTGGTCGAGAAGATGATTGACCTGTCGGGTGAGAACTCGATTAACCGTTCGCGGATCGAGATGGATCTGGGTCAGCTTGGCAATACCCTGAACGAGATGGAACTGGCGATCAAACGACTTGCCGACCAGTTGCGTCGAATGGAAGGCGAGCTGGAATCACAGATTATTGCCAAACATGGTTCAGAAAATTCGCGCTATGCCGACTTCGATCCGCTGGAAATGGACCAGTATTCATCGTTGAACCAGTTATCTAAATCTCTGGCAGAATCGGCATCGGATCTGGTCGATTTCAAGAGCACCTTGGCCGACAAGATTCGTGAAACGGAAGGTTTATTATTACAACAATCGCGTATTCAGGCCGAGATTCAGGAAAGCCTGATGCGTACCCGTCTGGTGCCGTTTGACCGGATGTTGCCGCGTTTACAACGTATTGTGCGTCAAACCTCAACCACCTTGAACCGTCCTGCCGAACTGATTGTGCAGAATACTGAAGGTGAATTGGATCGTAATATTCTGGAACGTCTGGTTACGCCATTTGAACATATGTTGCGTAATGCCATTGACCACGGTCTGGAAGATACCGCAGATCGTCTGGCATTGAACAAGCCGGAAGTGGGTTCTATTGTATTGAACATCAGCCGCCAAGGAACCGATGTCATCGTTTCTTTCAGTGATGATGGCAAGGGGATCGATGCGGAGAAAATTCGTGAGAAAGCCCTCAGTCTGGATCTGATCAAAGCCGACCAGCCGATTGATCAGGATGAAATACTACAATATATCTTCCATCCTGGTTTCACTACCGCAAAAGCAGTCACCCAGATTTCCGGTCGTGGCGTTGGTCTGGACGTGGTACAAAGTGAAATCAAGTTGCTCGGTGGTCATGTTTCGGTCAGCTCGGAACTGGGTAAGGGCACGGTCTTTACGATTCGCGTACCGACGACAGTGGCCGTTAGTGATGCCTTGATGGTGAAAGCGGGCGATCAGCAATATGCAATTTCTCTGGCGCAGATTGACCGAATCGTGCGGATTGCGCCGACCACATTGGAAACTTACTTTAACAGTAAAGATGATTACTTCAAGATTGATGGTGAAAACTACAAGCTGCGTTATCTGTCGGAATTTGTCGGTACTCAGCCGATTCCACGTCTGAATAATGTCGGTCATTCATTGCCGGTGCTTCTGATTAAGGGCAACAGTGGCCAAACCATTGCCTTGCTGGTCGATCAACTGGTGGGTTCACGTGCACAGATTGTGGTGAAACCGATTGGACAGCAGTTTGCCAACATCGGGGTCGTGGCGGGTGCTACGATTCTGGGTGATGGTCAGGTCTGTCTGATTCTCGATGGCCAGAATATTGCGCGTCAGATTCAGGCGACACAGCGTGTGAAACAGATGCATGATCAGCGTGATGGTTCGCGTCATTCCAATGCACGCCGTCTGGTGATGATTGTCGATGACTCGGTGACAGTACGTAAGGTAACTTCGCGTCTGCTTGAACGTCAGGGCTATGACATTGTGACTGCCAAAGATGGTGTAGATGCGATCGAGCAGCTAGAAAATGTCAGACCGGATCTGATGCTGCTGGATATCGAAATGCCACGTATGGATGGTTTTGAAGTCACCAACCTGGTTCGTCACCATGATATTCACCGTGACTTGCCGATTATCATGATTACGTCGCGTACTGGTGAGAAACATCGTGAACGTGCATTCAGTCTGGGCGTGACCCACTACATGGGTAAACCGTTCCAGGAAGCTGAACTGCTGGCCAATATTCAACAATTAATTGCCGAAAAACAGGGGTAATCGATGAGTCAGAGCAATTCGACGAGCAAGATGGCTGATCAGATTAGTCAGCAGGAACTTCAGCATCTGATTACGGTATCGACCGGATTTATTGATGCCTATATTATTGACTGTCATGGCAAAGATCCGATGTTATTGCCACAAAACATTGTGCTGTCAGCGCTGGACAGCACTACCCAGGTCAAGACAGTGGAATGGCATGAAGCACAATTGCCAGTCTATGCCATCAATGAGCCTTCACGTCAACATGGCGTGGCACTGGTGATTGAAGGTGATGAGATCAATCAGCGTTTTGCCCTAATGTGCAATGAAATGCCGAAAACCATCCGGATTCGTATTTCTGAAGTGGTCGATGTCGATCAGCCGGTGAATGACTCTGCAATTTTCCAATATGTACGAATGAATGAACAGCTGTTCCATATTCCGAATATGACGAATATTCAGGCTACAATCGGGCTGTAATGCAAACTATCAAATATCAAAAAGGAACTCCATGGAGTTCCTTTTTTATTGCGTTATGAATTTACTTAACCTGAGTTCGACATAAAAAATAAATAAAAAAAAGCCTTAGCATCTGTAATATCTTGGTTACGAAGACAAAACATTTCAGAGCAAGGCTTTTTCATGGACTATATTACCGAATTATTTTGTATC